>CALLZJ010000065.1 GCA_937858435.1 uncultured bacterium | reverse complement strand
ATTCGAGTTATATTGAAGGGGTCCATCCGCTGGTGCCGCGGGTTGTGAGGGGGGCCCCCCTTGTAGGGGTGGGGGGGGCGGCGCGGGGCCTGGAAAAGGACAAATTGCCGCGAGTGCCCCCCCGCCACAACGCCGAACGCCAACCGGCGGTGCCCCGCGGCCAGCTTGGGATCGAGTTGCCCCCGCCAGGCCTGCCACCAGACCAGCCCACCGAGCAGTGCCGCGGCCGGCATGAAGGGGAAGCTGTGCCGCGTCCCATGTTCGGGCAGCAGCGTGAAGAGGAGCAGGTTTGGCCAGAACCAGCACGTCAGCCCCTGAGCCAGTTGCCGGGTCGGCTGGTCGAGCGTCCGCCACCAGCTTGGCAGACAAGTCAGCAGCGCCCACAAACTCCAGGGCAGTGTGACAGCCAGGATTTTGAGCGGATGGAGCAGCGTCTCGCCCCAGCGTGCTCCGGACCCGTGATGGGATGGCACGAACTTGGCCCGGGCCTCGGTGCCGATCTGAGCGACCGCATTTTCCCAGCCGATCTGACCCACGAGCAGACCCGCCCAGACCAGCACGACGGCCACGCCAGCCAGGACTGCCAGCAGGTGGGCCGGGCGGAACAACTGCCCCAGCCGCCGTTGCCAGAGGCACAGAGGCACCAGGGCGGCATAGAAGTAGAGCCAGGCGGTCCACTTAGTCAGCACCCCCAGAGCGATGCAGAGCAGTGCCACGGTCCACCAGGCCCACTCGGCGCTGCGCCGGCGCTCCGCCACGGCGTCCAGAGCCCGCCAGGCAGCCAGCAGAGCCAGCCCCACCCCGGCCGTGAGCAGCATGTCCAGCTCGGCCGAGGGGACTTTCTCCAGCCACAACCAGCCGACCGGCATGGCCAAGGCAGCGGCGAGTGCCCCGTGCGGGCCGACCACGCTCCGGAAGTGGGCATAGCAGGCGGCCAAGAGAGCGAGTGCCCCCAGGACCGAGGGCAGCCGGGCGGTGGTCTCGGTGACCTGGCCAAAAGGCAGGCTCAAGAGGGCGACGAGCCAGTACTGCAGGGGCGGCTTGGTGAGCAGCGGCTCGCCGTAGAGCGTGGGCACAATCCACTGGCCGGTCCGGAGCATCTCGGCGGCGAGCTGGGCCCGTAGGGTCTCGTTGCGGTAAAGCTCCCCCTGGCCCAGGCCGGCCACGAAGAAGACCAGCCCGCCGACCCCGAGCAGGACGGCGGGCGGCAGGGATTTGCTAAGGAGCGTCATGCGGCCTCCTTGCCGCCGCGGACTCGGCGTCCGTGACTAGCTCACGAGCTTCTTGATCTCAGCTTCAATTGCCTTGGCGGCGGCTTCAGTGGCGCCGACCTTGATCAAGCGGATGTTGCCGTCGCGATTGATCAGCACGACCTGCGGAATGCCGGAGACGCGATAGTACTTCTTCAGATCATTCGCGTCATCGTCTTGCATGGCGACGATACGGTGCTTGAGCTTGTGGTGCTTCACAAACTTCTCGAGCATCGCCTCTTCCTCGCTCGTGCTGAGCGGCGTGGTGGCCTGCTTGACCTTGCCATTCTCGAAGTCGAAGCGGCGGTAGAACTGCGTCACGCCGACGGTCTCGAGCCCCTTCTTGTTGTACTTCGTGTGCCAATCGCGCAGGTGGGGGAACGTGGCGACGCAGGGCCCGCACCAGACTGCCCAGAAGTCGAGCAGCACGACCTTGCCGCGCAGGTCTTCCATGGTGACCTGCTTCCCGTTGAGGGTGAAGCCGGTCTTCATGTCGAAGGCGGGCTTGCCGATCAGCTCCTTGTGGGCGCTGTCGCGGTCCTGGGCGGTGGTTGCAGTGGGCAGGCACAGGGCGCAGGCGCCCAGGGCCACGGACAAGGCCAGCAAACGTCCCCAAAGCTTCATGGTGCATCCTCAAGTGGGCGCGATCCCGGACGGCAGACCTCGCCGTCCCCGGTCCACGCAAGCCTCCCATGATAAGCCCCCGCCCCCCGCCACGCAATGGCCTCCCAAGGGGGTTCTGCGGGGTCTCCATGGCCAGCCGAAGCGAGTTCCAGGGCTCGCCACGCTTCTGGGCGCAAGCGCCAGGACTTTCCAGAGGGTCGCCACGAGGGGTTTTCTCACTCCTGAACGCTAGCGCTACGTCTATTTCAAAGGGTTTCTGGGCCATGCCATGCTTCCCGGCGTCCGTTGCGGGCTCGGGACCGGGTCGGAACTCACTCCGGACACCCTCCCGTGGGCTGAGGCAACCTCGGCAGTCTAATGAACAGACGTATACAGCTCGGTTGTGGCCGCGGGCCGGGGCCCACGCCGCCTGTGCCATCATGAGCGGAGCGGACGGGGAAGTAAACGGCAAAGGCCGGGCCCGATCCAGCGCGATCGGGTCAGTCGAGATTGACCGTCTCGCCGCCGGCTCGGGTGGCCAGGGCAGGTAGGATACTACGCGCGCTGTAGCTGAGGAAACGCACGTTGCCGTCGACAAAGAGGAAATGGGCGCCGCCTTGGTGCAGGCTCCAGAAGTGGAACCGATCACACGGGTTGTCCAGCCGACCCGGGCTGAAAAAGAACGGCGGTTCGCACGGGTCACCGGGCTTGTAAACGGGATCTTCCGCCATCATGCCGCCACAAGGTCCGGGAAGGTAACTCCATCCCCAGGCGGAAACCGAAGTGTACCAGCGGCCGGCCTGGAAGGTGTTGGGGGGCGGCCGCTCACCGACGATGATCGTGTTCGATGCACCATCGAGAATCTCGGACATGCTGAACCCGGCGCGCTGGATTCCACCCATCGCACCATCATCCGTCAAACGCCCCGTGCCCCGACCGCTGCCTGTCACACAGAGGTAGGATGAGAAGGCCGTCAGGCGTCCCTCCGGATCGGGATGGGCGTCACGGAGGCGCGTATCCAGGGGGCACGAATAGGCCGAGACCGGCGTAATGTAGCCAACGTGGGGCGGTACTTCGTACGGACGCTTTGATTGCTCCCAGGCCGCCACCGACTGCCGCCAGAGGCCCGTCTGCTCCAGATAAGGCAGAAGTTGGACTCGCCAGCCGCCCCGGGTCATGATGGTCTGATCCGCGATGGTCGTCGATGCCACATGCTGCGGTGGCGGGAAGCGGCCATAGTCATTGTGAAAGTTGGCCAGAGCGATGCCGATCTGACCGAGCCGCGACTTGCAACCAACTCCGTCCGCCGCACTGCGCGCCCGCTGAATGGCCGGCACCGCCAGGGCCAACAGCGTCAAGACGATCCCCATGACAATCAGCGTTTCCAGCAGGGACATCCCCGAGCGCGGCCTCATCATGGCTCACCCCGCGAGAAGATCCGGATGCGAAAAGGGCTTTCCTTGCCGTCTGCACGTGCCGAGCCATGAATGAACTGTTCACCCTTGCCTCGAGCTTGTTCTTGCAGAGCGATGCGGAGCTTCCGCGTGCCGGCCTCTTGCAACACCTCGACCTCCACGCCAGCCGGCGCTTCGACGCTTATGATTTCCACGTCGCCGCCCGCCAAGGAGTCGAGCCGCGCTTCCTGCTCCCACGAAAGCTGCCTGCCCAGGTACCGTGGAAAGACCAGGCTCTTGGGCCGACACTCGACGTGGGCTTGGGCCACCACGCTTACAGGGAATTTCCGGACTTCACCATCCGTTGTGTGTACGAGTAGCTCCGTTTCCAGCGGCCCTGGCGTATCCGGCGTCACAGATACCTCGTATTCCGCAATGACGACTTCATCGCCGTCTGGGCGCTTATCCTTCGTCACTTGTGCTACCTGACACCACCCCTCACCCGCGAGGACTTGCCTGATCTCATAAGGATACTCCTTGTCAACTACTAGTTGCACGTTTTGCTTGCGCGTCGATCCAACCAGGATCGCGCCATAGTTCAGTTTGGTCGGGCGGATACTCACATCGCCGCGTACTCTCTCGACCTTGGCGGTGAAGCTACCTTCGGGAAGTTGCGGGTCGTTGGTGCGAAAGAAGACGCGAAATACTGGCTGGTCGCCAGATTTCCCCTGCACCGTGATCGGCCAATGGAGCTCTTGCTTCCCCCCCGCGGGCAACCGGAGACTTGCGACAGGCTCCAAGATCCCTTTTGGCGTCATCCTGAAAAGGGAGGCGCAAGCACAACTCACCCGAATGTTGTCCAAGACCAGCTCGCCTGACCCGGCATTTTCAACGATCCAACGCACAGGCAGTCTGCGGCCTGCCCATGCCTCCGCAAATACCTCCTCGCTCGGCGCCAGCAGCTTGGGCACTCCTGCCGCATGCACAGGCACTGTAGCTTGCCGACGCAACCAAAAACCGCCCAGAGCCATCGCCATACAAAGGACTATGCACAAAAAGGCCGCTTTTCGCCTGGCCATCATGTCGTAACCCCCCTACGCCGGCGCCAGAGCCAAGCCGCCCCTACGAGCAAAATCGCCGCACAGCCCGCGAGCACCCAGCCCCACGGGAAGGCCGCAGGCGGCAGGCTGGCCGTCTGCTTGACGAATTGGGGGGCCCCTTGAGGCAATGCGGGCAATGCCGTAGCTGCCGGACGAAGGTGCGCTCCCGATGCCCTGCCACTCTTGACGCGCATGGGCTTACCTTCATCATCGAAGAGAGGCTCGGAGGCCCGACCTTCCGCGTCGACGCGGAAAACCTGCTCTTGGATCGTGTCGCTCACGATGGCTCCCGGTGGAAACGAAAAGGCGAGCGCCTGCTCCGGCACGGGCTCGTTAATGCTCACCTTCGTGAAGACAATGGTGCGCATCGCTCCAGTCTTGGGATCGGTAAGATCCAACGCACCCACGCGTGCACGCTGGATCACCTTGGTAGGAAACCAGATTCCGGGCGCCACCTCCGCGGACTCCTCGACAATGAGTTCAATGTGTTCAGAATCAAAGGGCGGTTTGATCAAGTCGAGCACAAGTCGCCGCGGCAGAAAGTTGCGCTTCTCATCGAACTCCACTGTCCAGGTGTGAGAATCGCGTTCATCAGAAACGACTAGCATGGCCAGGCCGCTCGCCGGGTCGCGCCGAAAAGACTTGAGTTTCGTCTTCGGCGGGAGCATGTCTGCCCAAACGGCGCCCTTGAAGAATAGCGCATGAACACCCTGTGGATCATAGACGGCAGAGCGTACCGCCAGTAAGGCCCACATCCTAGCATCACATTGCAAAAAGTAGCCATCGCATTCACTGACTTTGGCATGGAAACTGCCCATCAAGTTGATGTGGCGACGTTGGATCGCGCCATCTGTCCAAAACTCACCTGTGGAGGTTGGGTCGGCCAAACTGGCACGCATTATCTGCCCAGACATGGCGAAGCGACACTTGGTCACCACGCCATGTTGATTCAGTTCGAACTCGCACTGCAAGGTGCGAATCTGGTCGCGCTGCTGCGCTAGAGCAGCCGCCAACTCGTCCAGGTCGGAAACCAAGAAAGTGCAGCAAAGAGCCGTCGCCAGCATGTTCATGGAACTGCCCCACAAGAAGGCCATGGAATGTAGCACCAGTGCCCAGCCGGGTTCGTCCCTGTGCAATGGGTCGTGAATTGAAATGGCAGACACTCTTGACTGAGGTCGTAAACGCATTCCCGGTACTGGCCACTTGAGACGGTGCACGAACTCGTCTGATAGAACGCGATCTTGCCATCGGGCAACACCATCACTGCAGTGCCATGGCCCGTGAGGTTACAATCGTGAAGGTGCGGATGACAGTTCGCATCGTTGATAGTAGGTGGATCATCAGCGGCGCTCACCCAGCCAACAAGCCCGGAAGCCAAAGAGAGCAGTACCACGATCATCCAAAAGAACCGGTTCATGCGAAGTCTCCTTTTCAAAGAATTGATCCAGACAACCCTGCATGTTAGCGGGGTGGGGGTGGCGGCTGTCAAGCACATTCCGGAAAAGTCTCTAATCAGCGGACATCTGCTCATAAGCCGGACAGGTCTGGCTGCGTGTCCTAGAGAATCTGGATAGCGTGAACGGTGTCGGCAGCGGCCAGAAGGAGGTAATTGCCAAAGCCGGCCCTGCCACTTGCAGGCCTACGGCAGCGGACGGTTTTCTCACAAACTGGCCGGGGGGCGGCGTGGGGGCTTACAATTCCTTGGCCCCCTGTGGCCCGCTGCCGCGGGTCGCTCCCGCCGCGACGACAGCCTGCAATCGACTCCGGGCGTACACCCTTCATGCAGAACCTCATGCCAAACCAGCTTCGGGCCGGGATGCTCTTCGCCGCGGTGGTCGCGGCGCTCGGCGGCTGCCAGCGGGCCGGTCCGGCCCCGGTCCCTACGCGGCCCGTGGAAGTGGTGGTGGCGTCGCCCGTGCTGCGTCAGGTCCGCGACTTCGAGGACTTCAGCGGCCGGACCGAGGCCGTCGACACCGTGCTCATCAAGGCCCGGGTGAGCGGTTACCTGACCACCATCGGCTTCGCCGACGGAACCGACATCACGCCCGAGGACGTGGCGGCGAAGAAGCTGCTCTTCGAGATCGATCCCCGACCTTACCAGGCAGCGGTGCGGCAAGCCGTGGCCCAGGTCGCCCAGGCCCGCACCCACCTGGAACGCGTGACCCGAGACTACAACCGCTTCCTGGCTGCCGGTGCCGCCGTCAGCCGGGAGGAGATGGACAAAGCGATCGGCGACAAGGCGGAGGCGGAGGCCGCGGTCGAAGTGGCCGAGGCTGCCAAGCACATGGCGGATATCAACCTGGATTTCACGCGGATCACGGCCCCAATGCCGGGCCGGCTCGGGCGGCGGCTCGTCGACGTGCAGAACCTGGTGCGGGCCGACGATACGCCCCTGGTCAGCCTGGTCAAACTCGATCCCATCTATGTCGCCTTCGACATCGACGAGCGCACCGTGCTCCGCGTCCGGCGGCTGATCCAGGAAGGCAAAGTGCCTTCGGCCCGCCGCAGCAAGGTGACGGTCCAGGTGGGACTGTCGGATGAAGAGGGCTTTTCCCGCACGGGCGACATCGACTTCGTGGACAATCGCATCGACCCGAACACCGGCACGCTCCGGGTCCGCGCCGCCCTATCCAACTCGGACTTCGTCCTATCGCCGGGCCTCTTCGTCCGGGTGCGGCTGCCGATCGGTCCAGCGCGGGAAGCGCTGGTCGTACCCGAGGAGGCACTCGGCTCCGACCAGGGCCAGCGTTTTCTCTGGGTCGTCAACGACCAGGACGAAGTGGAGTATCGCCGGGTGCGGATCGGCCGGCAGGAAGACGGCTGGCGGGTGATCGAAGAAGGGGTCACGACCGGGGACCGCGTGGTGGTGAGCGGGATGCAGCGGGTGCGGCTGGGGAGCAAGGTCAACGTGCAGCGGCCGGCGCCCGCCGGCCCGAGCACGCCGGCCACGAACGGGGAGGGGCCGACCACGGCCGGAGCCACCCGGCCCACGCCGCCGACGCCGACCGAGAGCCCGGCCGGTCCCACGCGGCGGTAGGGGGCGACATGGTCCGCTACTTTATCGACCGGCCCATCCTGGCCACTGTGCTGTCGGTGGTCATCGTGCTGGCCGGCGGGCTGGCGGTCGGCACCCTGCCCCTGACCCAGTACCCGCCCGTGACGCCGCCCACCATCCAGGTCGACTGCAACTATCCCGGCGCGAGTGCGCAGGTGGTGGCCGAGGCGATCGCGGCACCGATCGAACAGCAGGTCAACGGCGTGGAGCGCATGCTCTACATGACGTCGCAATGCACCAGCGGCGGCTCCTGCCCCTGGACCGGGCCGTTTGAGGTCGGCACCAATCTGAACCTCGCCCGGGTGCGGGTGCGGAATCGGGTGAATCTGGCCCTGCCGAACCTGCCGGACGTGGTGCGGGCCACCGGCGTGACCACGCGGAAGCGGTCCCCGGAGATTCTGCTCACGGTGAGCCTGAACTCACCGGGCGAGGTCTACGACCAGCTCTACCTCAGCAACTACGCCCAGACGCGGATTCGGGATGAACTCTCCCGGCTGCCCGGGATCAGTGAAGTGCTCATCTTCGGCCAGCGCGACTACAGCATGCGCGTCTGGGTCGACCCGGAGCAACTGGCCGCGCGCGGCCTGTCGGCCACCGACGTCGTGCAGGCCTTGCGCGAGCAGAACGCCCAGGTGGCGGCGGGACAGGTCGGGCAGCCGCCGACCGCGGAAGCCGGGCCGATCCAGGTCACGCTCAGCACGCTGGGCCGACTCGCCCGGCCGGAGGACTTTGGCGAGATCGTGCTCAAGCACGCCCCCGAGGGAGGGATCGTCAAGCTCAAGGAAGTCGCCCGGGTCTCCATCGATCCACGGGCCCAGGACGTGGCGAACCGGTTCAACCTGAAGCCCACCATCGGCCTGGCCGTGTTCCTGCTCACGGGCGCGAACGCCCTGGAGACCGGCGATGCCATCAAGGCCACCGTGGCCCGGCTGAGCCGCGACTTCCCGGCTGGCATTCGCTACGACATCGGCTACGACACGACGCCCTTCATCCGCGAGTCGATCCATGAAGTGTTCAAGGCCTTGCGCGACGCGGTCATCCTGGTGGCCCTCGTGGTGCTGGTCTTTCTGCAAAGCTGGCGGGCAGCCCTGATCCCACTCGCCGCCGTCCCCGTGGCCATCGTCGGTACCTTTGCCGCCATGTGGCTCCTGGGCTTCAGCCTGAACAACCTGACGCTTTTCGGGTTGGTGCTGGCCGTGGGCATCGTGGTCGACGACGCCATCGTGGTCGTGGAGGCGGTGCAACACCACATTGAGCGGGGTCTGTCCCCGCGGGATGCCACGATCCAGGCCATGGATGAAGTGACCGGCCCGGTCATCGCCATCGGCGTGGTCCTGGCGGCGGTGTTCATCCCCTGTGCGTTCCTGTCGGGGATCGTGGGCCAGTTCTTTCGGCAATTCGCCGTGACCATCGCGGTCTCGACACTGATCTCGGTGGTGAATTCCCTGACGCTCAGCCCGGCCCTGGCGGCGCTGCTGCTCCGCGCGCCCGGCCAGCGCCGCGACCCGGTAGATGCCGCCAACGATGCGCAGTTGCTGGCGCGACTGCTCGAT
>CALLZJ010000064.1 GCA_937858435.1 uncultured bacterium | reverse complement strand
TACGCCGCCATCGAGGAATTGGCCGCTCCCATGCTGCGACTGGCGGGGCTGCGGATCAATCCACGCAACAACGGCCCGCACCGCCCGCCACGGATCACGGGCCTGAAGCTGGTCGACGTGGCCGACGGCAAGACGACCCCCGTGACCGTCCAGACGCCGGAGCCAGGGGCCCCGGCCGGCACACCCTCCCGGCTCAGCCTGGGCGGCGTCCGCTGGGCACCGGACGGTTCCCGCTTTGCCTTCCTGAGCACGACCCCGGACCGCATCGACCTCTTCGTCGATCGCGAAGGCACCGAAGCCCGGCTGGCTCTGTCGAACCTCAATGCCGCCTATGGCTCACCCTTCGAGTGGCTGCCAGACAACCAGACGCTCATATGCAAGGTCATCCCCAGCAACCGTGGCCCAGTCCCGGCCGCCCCGAGCGCTCCGGCCGGCCCCATCGTGCAGGAGAGCTACGGCAAGTCGGCCCCCGTGCGGACTTATCAGGACCTCCTCCAGGACGCCCATGACGAAGCTCTGTTCGAGTACTACGGCACCGCCCAATTGGTCCTGCTCAACACCGCGACCGGTGCCGTGGTCTCCCTGGGAGCACCGGGCCTCTTCAGCCGGGTCGATCCCTCACCCGACGGCCAGTTCCTGCTCGTCCAGCGGAAGCAGCGTCCCTTCTCCTACGTGCTGCCGGCCAGTTCCTTCCCCGAAGTGATCGAGGTCTGGAATCGGCGCGGCGAGGTGGTGAGCACGATCGCCCGCCATCCGCTCCAGGACCAGGTGCCGATCGAAGGGGTGATCAAGGGGCCCCGCGGCGTGAACTGGCCCCCGCCCGCTCCCGCCACGCTGGTCTGGACCGAAGCCCTGGACGAGGGCGATCCCAAAAAGAAGGTACCCCATCGGGACCGGGTCATGATGTTGGCCCTGACCGGCGGCGCGGGCGGCGAGCCCAAGGAACTCTTCCGCGTGCAGCACCGCTTCGCCGGCATGACGTGGGCGGCGGAAGGGGGCCACGTCCTGGTCCGCGACTTCGACCGCGACACCCGGCGGGGCCGGCTCTTCCTCTACAACGCTGACGCCTGGGCCGACGCCCCCACGCTCCTGTTCGAGCGCTCGGCCCAGGATCGGTACGGCGATCCGGGCTCGCCGATGATGCGGCCGCAGTTCAACGGCACGTCGGTCATGTGGCAGGAAGGGGATTGGGTCTACCTCAGTGGGCCCGGCGCCTCGCCCCAGGGGGATCGTCCCTTCGTCGACCGCTTCAACCTGCGGACGAAGGAAAAGACCCGCCTCTTCCAGAGCGTGGCGGACGGCTATCAATCGCCCCTGGCTCTGTTCGATGCCCAGGGCCAACGGCTGCTCATCCGGGCGGAGTCGCCCACCAGCCCGCCCAACTACCTGATCGCCGAGCGGTCGGGAGAGGAAACCAAACTGCGGCCATTGACCCACTTCACCGATCCCACCCCGCAGCTACGCCGCATCAAGAAGCAACTGGTCCGCTACCAGCGGCCCGACGGCGTCGGTCTCTCCTTCACCCTCTACCTGCCGCCCGACTACAAGGAAGGCCAGCGGCTGCCCGCCGTCGTTTGGGCCTACCCCCGCGAGTTCAACGACCCGGCCCTGGCCGGCCAGGTCATCGGGTCTACCCAGCGCTTCACCACCCTGGGCGGCAGTTCGCATCTCTTCTTCCTGCTGGCAGGCTATGCCGTGCTCGACGATGCCACCATGCCCGTGGTCGGCGACCCGGAGACGGCCAACAACACCTTCGTCGAACAGATCGTGGCCAGTGCTCAGGCCGCCATCGACAAGGCGGACGAACTCGGCGTCATCGATCGGCAGCGGGTCGGCGTCGGCGGCCACAGCTATGGGGCCTTCATGACCGCCAATCTGCTCGCCCACAGCGACCTCTTCAAGGCCGGCATCGCCCGCAGCGGCGCCTTCAACCGCACCCTGACCCCCTTCGGCTTCCAGAACGAACGCCGGACCCTCTGGGAAGCGCCCGACATCTACACCCGCATGTCGCCCTTCATGTTCGCCCATCGCATCAAAGCGCCGATCCTCTTGATCCACGGAGCGGTCGACAACAACTCGGGGACCTTCCCCATCCAGAGCGAACGGCTCTACCAGGCCATTCGTGGCAATGGCGGCAACGTTCGCTTTGTCTCCCTGCCGCACGAATCGCATGGCTACGTGGCCCGTGAGTCGATCGAGCACACGCTCTACGAGATGGTGAGCTGGTTCGACAAGTACGTGAAGGGGACCGAGAGCCCGACCCCGTAGGGCCGGGCGCCTTCTGCGGGCCGCGGCAGCGGTGCCGGCTAGGGCTGAGTCGGCGGCGCGGCCAGCGTCGACCGGGGCGACGTGCTCGGCATGAGCATGCGTAGCCCGGCGTAGCCGACCGGCGTCCCGGGCACGGCCTTGTCCCCCGCGTAGGGCATGAGGGCCCGGACCTGGTCCGCCGCCCGATCGGGCCGAATGCCCCGGGCCAGGATCAGGTCGAAATAGAGGAACTCCAGAGCCGCGCTGGCACCCCAGTCGACCGACTGGGTGTAGCCTGAGATGGGGAAGCGCGGCCGATAGCCCAACTCCGCCACGAGCTTCTCGAGCTTGTCGCCCTTGAGGACGTCGCAGGCGGAGAAGTGGAGCAGCCGCAGATTGGCGAACTGGAGCGACTCCAGGACGGTGCGGGCGTCGATCGGCTTGCCGGCTGCCATGACGGAGCCGGGGCCGCCGTGGGCCGAGATCGAGACCACGACCGGCTCGGCCAGGAAGCAGACCTCGTCGCACCACTTCTTGAGGCTGGCCGAGTCGGTGAAGAAGCGCTGCCGGACCTGCACGTCGGGCACCCGGGTGAAGAAGCTCTTGAGCATGTGGCCGAACGAGTAGTCGTTCTCGGCGAGGTGGTTTTCCCAGTTGGCCTCGATGACGACGAGCCAGACGCGGTTGGGCACGGGCCGAATCCGGCCGCCCCGCCAGTCGCCCCAGGTCTCCTTGCCCTTCTCGCGCCAGCGGCCACGGAAGGAGCGGCCATCCTCGGCCAGTTCGAACCAGCCCTCACCCTCTGCCGTGGGCTCCTTGTACTTGAAGGTCAGCCTGCGGCCGGCCACGGTGCCTTCAACGGCCGACCCCGAGGCAAAGGAGTAGCTCCCCGAGACCCGCTTCCCCTCTTGCACGAGCCGGAGCCGACCGTAGCTGGTGTCCCACAGCCCGGCAAAGTCGCCCAGGTCGGTGCTGCTGGGCCGGGTCGCGCTCGGAGCCGGCACCGTCGGCCGGTCCGCGGGTGGACTGGTGCCCGGGCCCGGCGTGGGCTCTTGAGCCACCAGGGGCGTCACGGCCACGAGGGCCACCACAAGCAGGCGGAGACAGGAGCGCATGCGGAGCCCTTTCACTCAGGATGTCCAGTCACGGGATGACCGGGCGCGATTCGGGACCAGGGTCAGGGCCGGACGACGAAGTGCTCCGTGGGTCGATCCTCGACGGCATCCGCCATGACGCGCAATTGGAGCAAGCTGCGGTCCTGTTCCTTTTCGAGGTAGGCCCGTCCCTTCTTGACGTTGACGTGGTCCCAGGGCAGGACGCTGGCCATTGGCCGGGCTTCATGGATGCAGCGGGCGGCGTCGACCCCCAGGTCGCGGCAGACGTCCCACCAGCGTTGGGGTTCGAAGCACTCGTCCCAGGCGTCGAAGCGGGAGCCGCGCTTCCAGGCCTCCAGGATCACGTCGGCAATCCGCCGGTCGCCCCGGGTCAGCAGCCCTTCAAGAAGACTCCGCTGGATGTTGTGCTGCCGGATGCGCACCGTCCGCATCTTGCAGCGTTGCTTGAGGTAGCGCCCCGCATTCAGGAAGTACTCCTCGGTCTGCATGCCGTTCCACTGGTACGGGGTGTGGGGCTTGGGCACGAAGTTGGAGACCGAAGCGGTCACCTCGACGAAGCGGCCACGGACCTCCTTGCCGATCCGGCTGATTCGCTCGGCCATGTCGACGATGCCGTCCAGGTCCACTTGCCGTTCGCCTGGCAGACCGATGAGGAAGTAGAGCTTGACCCGGCGCCAGCCGTTCTTGAAGGCCTCGCGGCAGCCCTCGTAGAGGTCCTCGTTGCTGACGGGCTTACGAATCTGCTCGCGCATGTCGTCCCGGGCGACTTCCGGGGCCAGCGTCAGCCCGTGGTTGCGGACGCCGCGGATGAGGGCGGGCAGACTCCGAAGCTGATGATTGACCCGCAAGCTGGGCAGGGAGACATTGACGCCGAGCGGGCTGAAGACCTCGTGCATCCGACGCACCAGCCGTTCGAACTCGGGATAGTCGCTGGACGACAGACTCAGCAGGCTGATCTCGTCGTAGCCGGTCTGGCGATAACTCTCCAGGGCCGCCGCCACAATGGTCTCGACGCTCCGCAGCCGCAGCGGCCGCTTGATCACCGTGCTCTGGCAGAACCGGCACTGCCAGGGGCAGCCGCGCATGATCTCGATGGCGATACGGTCGTGGGTGGTCTCCACGAACGGCACCACGGGCCGGAACGGCAGTTCGACGTCGTCGAAGTCCTGGTCGATGGTGCAGGCGAAGACCTGGGCGGGCACGTCGGGCCGGGTCGGGGCCATCGCCAGGAGTTGACCGGCGGGATCGTAGCGCGGCTCATAGAACCGCGGCACGTAGAGGTAGGGCTCACCCGTGGGGGGACGGCTGGACGCCAGGCGTGCCAGCAACTCCTCCCGGTCGGCGGCCGGATCCGCCTCCCGGAGGGTCATCCAGCGGTCCATGAGCCAGGGCAAGCTCTCTTCGCCGTCGCCGATGATGAAGGCATCCACGAAGGGGGCGAGCGGTTCGGGGTTCTGGGCGGCCGGCCCGCCACAGAGGATGAGCGGCTGCTCGCGGCCGCGCTCGGTGGCATGAAGCGGGATGCCGCCCAGATCGAGCATGGTGAGGAGGTTCGTGTAGCTGACCTCATACTGGAGGCTGAAGCCGATGAGGTCGAACTGGTGGAGCGGCGTGCAGGTCTCCAGGCTGCACAGGGGCAGCCCGGCCCGCCGCAGGGCCTGCTCGAAGTCGATCCAGGGGCTGAAGACGCGCTCGCAGGCCCACTGCGGGTGGCGATTCATGATCGAATAGAGGACCTGCAGCCCGTGGTGTGACATGCCCAGGGCGTAGGTGTCCGGGAACGCCAGGCACAGCGTGCCGCGCACCGCGCGGTGGTCCTTGACGACGGCTCCATATTCGCCGCCCAGGTACTGAGCGGGCTTTTGCACGCGGAGCAGCAATCGCCGCAGCCGCTCGCGCAGAACTTCATTGACCATGGCTGGGTCTCGCCTGGTTGCTTGCTCGACCCATTATAGCCGAGAGTCGGGCCTGGATGCGAGGCAGGCTCGGACAGCGGGGCGGAGAATCGGGTTCAGACGCCGGGCCTAGCCGTCGCTGGGCTTGGGAGCGAACTCGCGGAGCAGCGCCTCCCGGGCCTCCCGGCAGCCCTTCTGCCCGGCGCCGTTGACTGTCCCCTGGTTCGTGACCACGAGCACGGCAACGTCCTGATCCGGAATGAGCACGGCGCTGGCGTAGTTCATCGTGTTGCAGCCGTCGTGGCCGAGTGAGCGTCGCGGCTCGCCACGGCCCCCCCAGCCGCCCACGGTGTAGAACGGGGTCGGCGTCGGCGAACTGTGCAGCTTCTCGTAGGTCGCCTTGCTGAGGTAGGCTGGCTCGCCGCGGGCACCCTTGAGTTGGTCGGCCACGTACTTGGCCCAGTCCGGCAGGGACATGTGGACCCGCCCGGCAGGCCCCATGGCCGGCACGTTGTCCGCCTGCGGGACCGGCGGCTGGGGGCGGCCGTCGCCATGGTGTTGCCAGGGCTGGATGACCGCGCCCGGCTGGCCCATGGGCCCAAAGCCCGCCGTCGTGATCCCCAGCGGCCGGAACAGCTTGTCCTGGATGAGTTCCTCCCACGGCGTGTCGGTCGCCTCTTCCGCCATGGCTGCCGCGATGACGTAGTTCATGTTCGAATAGACCATCTTGGCCCCGGCGGGCTCATGCTTCTCCTGGGCTGCCTTCTTGAGCACGGCCAGGCGCTGCGCCCGGATGGGCCCCGCGCTGGCGAAGCCGATCCAGGTCCGCCGCTCCGCGAACTCGCCCGGCAGCCCCGAGCGGTGGCTGAGAAGCTGTTCGAGGGTCACGTCCTGGAGGGCGGGCGGAATCTCGTCCACGAGGGAAGGAAAGGCCGCGCCCACCGTGCGCTCCCACTCCAGCTTGCCCTCTTCGACGAGCCGGCCCATCAGCGTCGCCGTCATCGCCTTCGTGTTCGAACCCAGATGGAACTGATCCTGCACGGTGGCCAGCGTTTCGTCACCCCGCTTGCGTACGCCGACCACGCCCACGGCCCGCAGCCCCTGACTCCCGACCACGGCGGCGGCCAGGGCCGGCAGCTCATGCTTGGCCAGCACGGGCTCCAAGAGCGCCACGATCTTCGGGTCCACGGCCGCCGGGCAGGGCGGCTCCGCCCACAACCACGACCCATTCCCCGCGGCCCACGTGGCGGCGAGGGCCGATCCCAGGAACGTCCGCCGTGTCTGCTTCATCATCGCTGCTGCCTCAGGGGGTGCGATCTGCTTCGATACGTGCTTTATACTCCCATTCCTGGTGTCGAGTTTCGGGACGCGTCCACATGCCAGGGCCAGCCCCGTGCTTGCCGTTTCCCCCGGGCGGGGCAGAATGATCCACGGCATGGCCCGTTGGCCCTGTCGCTCCGGTCCCCCACCCCATCCGCGAGGCCCCGATGTTTACACCGCTCCTTCTGAGTGTGCTGCTCATGGCTCAAGAACCGGCCGGCCAGGGCAACCCCGCCCAGAGCCCCGAGGTGAAAGCACCCTTCGGCACCGACGGCTTCCTCGACTCGGGCGGCGTCAAGCTCCACTACGTCACCCTGGGCGAAGGGCCCCTCGTGGTCCTGCTCCATGGCTTCCCGGACTTCTGGTACTCCTGGCGCGACC
>CALLZJ010000063.1 GCA_937858435.1 uncultured bacterium | reverse complement strand
AGACCTTGCGCGGCTCCGCGACATCGAAGCCGACGCGGCGACGCTCTTCCCGCCAGACGTGCTGCGCGGCAGGGCGGCGCGCACGCTGCCGCCGCGCGTGTTGCTCGCAGCCCATCAAGCGGGACTTCTCTGGGTGGCTGAGTGGGAGCGGGCCGGCGTCGTGGACTTCCTCGCCGCCGCGCAACCGGGCGACTGCCTTCACATCATTGAAATGGACGTGCGGCGCGGGCATGGGCGAAAGGGAATCGGCGCCGCCCTGCTCCGTCACGCCTGCTCGGCGGCCCAGTCCCGCGGCCTGGCCTGGGTCACGCTCACGACGTTTGAACACCTGCCCTGGAACGCCCCGTTCTACGCCCGGCATGGCTTTGGGCCCCCCGACACGCTGGGCCCCTTCCCGCACCTGACTGAGGCCCTGCGCCAGGAGCAAGCGGAAGGGCTCGACCGCCGCGTGGCCTTGGTCAAGCGAACGGCCGGACCGCTGGCTTGAGGCCGGGGGCATGAGGCGAGTGTAAGTCAGAACTATCCAAAGTTGCGGATGGGTGCGGCCAGACCAAAGCGCGGCGTCGTCCGCGCCCCGCCCAATCCCGTCGCCGTGGCATGGCTCAGGCCCGCGGGCTTTTGTGCGGCCACCACGACCGGCGCCGGGCTCTCCAGTCCCATGGACACGATGTAGACTCGGGAAGTCGATTGGAACCGCGTGCCGAAGTGGCGTACGACCGTGAAGATGCCCTTGCTCACGGAGGCGATCTTGTAGACCGATTCGTGCAGGCCGCCCTTCTCGCCGGGGAGCGGGTTGTTTGGAATGTAGCTGCTGCCGCTCGACTCGACGACCTTGAAGCAGCGCTGCTGTGGGTCCGCGAGATTGAACGTGAAGAAGGAGTCGAAGGAGTCGATCACGGCGATGTGCCCGTTGTCGGTCCAGATGAGGACGTCGAAGGGCCGAACGGCGGCGATGCTCTGGCGGCGATTGGCGACGATGTTGAACAGCCGGATGCCGGCGTTCTCGGAAGGTCCGTAGCGCGTCACGTCGGCGGCCAGGGCGTAGTTCGAAGCGAAGCCGTTGCAGTCCAGCCCGATGTAGCGGTCGCAGAAGAGTTGCGTGGGTCCGCGCAGGCCCGCGCCGTCGGGCTTGATCACGCCGACGCGCATGGCGACGGCCAGGGTGCCGGCGATCTCGCGCGGTGCGCCCTTGCCCGCGAACGTGCGGCGCATGGCCATGTCCGACACCGGTTGTCCCTGGTAGTGAGTCGCGTCGGTCTGGGTCTTGCCCAGCTTGCGAATGCCGGTCCGAATCAGCTCAAGCTTCGACTTGCCCGGCCCCGTGTGGTGCTGGGTTTCCGGTTTGGAGTTGTTGTTGCGGTAGTGATCCACGATCAAGCCCGTCAACTGGCTGCCATCATCCGATGTGACGTTGAGCTGGTGGTACTGCGACATGAACTGGCGCGGCGTGATCATGGACAGACCTCCGAGGGGGCTGGAAACGGGCGACAGGAATTCAACCGCGCGTGGCCGCCCGACCGGGACAGGTGGCGCCGGAATTTTGGAGGTTGGGAGATACGGGGCAAGCTCCGTCAGGCCAGAGTCGTGACGCCAGCTCATGGCATTGTCGCCCGTTCCGCGTTAGGATGAGAATATCAAGGGGGCTTAAGAGGTGCTTCCATGGGTGTAGAGTTGAAGACCTACTCACCGGACTTGGGAATCGTCTACTGGGATTGGACCGATTTCAAGGGCGCCGCCCATTTTTTGGGTTGGTGCACCGCACAATGCGAGGAACGCTTCCCGAAGCTATATACCTTTGGCGAAGGTTATGAAGTCGAAGGCAGTGATGAGTTTGTCGAACAGCTTCGGAGCGCGATGCAGCTCGATAGCAATATGGACAAATGGACCTTGGCTGCCGCCTATTCGATTCTCAAAGTGTTGGGTGACGGGTTTCCGGATGAACTAATCCAATCGGGAGATACTTGTTAGCGTGCCGCTGCCCGTGACAAGCCGTCGATGAGAAAAGGAGTAGCGTTGCCGATTCACCGGCACGCTACTCCTTACCGACGCCGCTTCGAATTGCCTAGTACAACCGCCGCCAAGGTTTGGCGGGGCCGGCCAGCGGCGGCGTGGTGAAGTAGCGATCGGTCTGAGCCAGGGCCGCCGCCAGCGAGGGCTTTCTGGGCTGGCTGTTACTCGAAGTGAGCCCGGCCAGCGCCGCCGGTCGCCCCAGCACGGGCAGCAGGTGAGGCAGCGAGTGGGGGTCGTAGCTCGTCGGGTTGGCCATCAGCCCGGCCCAGAGCGGGAACTGGTCGGCCTGCGACATGTCGACCGTGTAGCCCAGGTCGGCCAGCGAGGCGACCGTGATCCGGCTCAGTGGGTTGAAGCCGGCGTTCACCCAGCCCGTCATCAGTTCGTTCGTGAAGACCGACTCGCGCCAGTGGGACAGCCGGGTTCCCGACCCGCCGCCCGCCTCGACCGGCACGCCGATGGCATTGACGCCGAACATCGCGTTGTACTCGGCCCGAGCCTGCACGCCGATGAAGCGTGGGTCGTTCGTCCAGGAGCCGGCGATCAGGCCGCGATAGCTCCAGATGGTGCCGATGCCCAGAATATGGCCGATCTCGTGCAATACCACGTCGAAGAGCAGCCCTTGGCTTTGCATCCAGGCGAGGTCGGCGATATCGAACTCCATGATCCCATGGAACGGCAGCATGCTGCCCGCCCGGACCATCGTCGGACCGGCCCGGCCCAGCACGTTGCCTTGGCCGTCGATCGTGATGGCCGAGGCGTCGATCAGGAGATCGTCAATACGCCGACCGTTGATTACCACGTCGGGGATGTCGGCCACGATGATCGACTCCCAGCGCCGGGCCGCCTGCAGGAAGATCGCCTGCTGGCTGGGCGTCAGGCCCGTCATGCGGAGTTCGATGTTGAATCCGCTCGTGGGCGGTTCCTCGGCCGTCGCCGCGACGACCATCTGATAGTTGGGATTGAGAGCACCTTGATAGCCGAAGACGCGGATGTAGTAGGTGCCCGGGGCGGCCGCGGTCAGGGCGATGTGTTCGTAATCGCTGACTCCCTCTGAGACGCCGACCACCCGGCCGCCGCTCCAGAGTTGCAGGTCGAGATCGCCATACGCATGTTGGAAGAAGATGCTCACCCGGAGAAAGCTCGTTTCCTCCAGCGTGAAGCGAAACAGGTCGTGGCCGTCCGCCATGATAAGGTTGGAATGCTGCCAGGTGCCCGGCAGGGTGCCGAGCGGCGTGGCGGTGAGGGCGGTGTCGTTCTCCTCGAACTCGTCGTCGGGCGGTGTGCCGGGGCTGGGCCCGTCGATCCGCCAGGTGTAGGCCCCCTTGCTCTTGCCCTGGTAGCCGGCCACGCCCAGGAAGTAGGTCCAGCCCTGGACGCAGAAGCTGGAGAAGCCACTGTCCCAGTTGGAGGAGGTGATGTCGTCGTTGAAGCCGACCCGGCCGCCGTAGGCGTTGTAAAGCGCTGCGACGGGGTCGAGGTTGCTGGTGGGCGTGGTCACGGTGAAGGCATAGACACCGGTGGTCGGCGCGACGAAGCGGACCCAGTCGATCTCCTTGGCGCTGATGTCGGCGAAGCCCTGGGCATCGCCCTGGGCGTCGAGGACGACGAGCGGCGCGCCCCAGGGTGCGGGAACCGAGGCGGGCGGGATGGAACCCCAGGGGGGATTGAGCCGCTCTTCCAACAACTCGACCTGTAGACGCACCTGATGCCGTGCCTTGGGCTTCATGAGGTTGCTCCGCAAGATGGACGTGCTTACAATGGTGGGCAGTCGCGGCCGGGCAGCGCGCGATCTCCCCTTAGGATACCAAGCACCGCGGGGGGCCGTTTGTGCCGGTCGAATCGGCTGGACGGGAGCCCGGTTGCCAGGGGTCCGCTCCCGACCCGTGCCAAGGCGGTGCATCTTGAGGAGCCGAGAATCATGGCCAATGAAGCGAACGCAGCGACAAGCCCGTCTGCGGGCACGCCGCTTCCTCACCCGCTACGGCGTGACATCCGCACACCTGGCACTTGGCGCTACCTGGTCAACTATGTCCTTTTGGGTTCGGCCCTCGTGCTCATGGTGGGCGAAATGATCGAGAGCGGCGATTGGCGTAAGCTCAGTGTGCCCGCCGTCCTGGTGTTCATGGCAGTGGGGAACCTGGCGACCCTGGGGGCGGCGGAGCAGCGGCAGCTACCGTCCGGCGGCGTCGGCGCAGCGTGAGCAGAAGGCCAAGCGCTGCCCCGGATGCCGCCCCCGCCCACGGCCACCACTCGGTGCCTACCCCCGTGCGATAATGGTAAATAGTGCTTTGATCTCGAACCGTGATCTCGTTAGCATCCAGGTGGATGAGCGGATCGAACCAGCGGTCGGGCATGTCGATCTCGTGGCGGTAGTGGCTAGTCTCCAGATCGTGGAGATGGAAGGTGTCCCGGTACGGCGCCAGAGCATTGACCCGCACAACCAGCCAACTGGGTGCATTGGCCTCGAACCAGACGCGCCAAGGCAGAAACTGCGTCGAGGTCGATTGTACTGCGAACTGCTCATGGCAGACGGACCTACTTGGGCCCCTGGCCAGGGAGATCGGGCCAGCCGCCAACGCGAATTCCTGCCCGTTCCACTCAAAGCGTTCCCAGACCAATGGACTATCCCAGACCAATGGACTAGCCCGCGAGTCAACCCGCACGGTCGCAAGAGCGGGCCGGTCAGGTAGCCAATGATAGCTAAGAATCGTCCCAGGGATGTGCTGGAACTCCTTCCCGTCGGCCAGCTTGACAATCACGACGCGGTAGGGCTCGCTTCGACTTCTCTGATCAAATCGCTGAAAGGCGAGCCACTGGCCCGTGGGATCGAAGTATGGATCGGCCAGGTGGCTATAGTCGAAACGGAGCGTGGCATGCAAGGCGTGGGTGCTCCGATCCCAAATGAGGACATTATTGTGCTCGCGTGCGGTGGCCAAGCCGACAACATAGCGATCACTGGCCTTGACTTGATAAAGAAGGCCAGCTCGCGGCGGCGAAGTGAATGAGTCGACCTCTTCCTGCCGATCCAGGTCCCACACGACAACACGCGCAGGTCCTTCCGGCGACGCGGAGCGAATCCGGCTCAGGAGGACTTGGTTCGTGCCAGGCACGAGCTGCTTCGGCTGGGTGACGTAGATGAACTTTGCGACTGGGTACTTGGGCATCGGCTGCCGGGAATGCACCCGACCGTCCCGACGATCAAGCAACGCGAGAGCGAGATCGTTCTCATCGAGACTCGGAGTACCCTCGGCCACCACAATCCGCGTACCGCAGGTCGTGGTGCCGATCGGGATGGCAGATTCTCCATGGCACTTCGTCTCCCAGACCAGTTGCGTGCCGGGGCGTAGCAATACGCCGACCCCGTAGCCCAGGCCGGCCAGGAGAAGCACAAGGACAAGCGAAAAAATCACGCGCATGGCACACCCTCATAACCACGTGCCACTGTAAGCGCAGCACTTACTTGCCGCCAGCGGAACCCCGGGCGCATTTGACCCAATTTCCTTGACATCAAGGCGTTGTCAGATCAGCATGAGCGATCATCCTACCGCGGGCACCCAGCGGGACCGTTTCCGGAGGGCGGAGTCATGAAGCATGGCAAGGGGCGGCCAGCACGTTTCCTGGTCCTGGCCTGCCTGGTGCTTGGTCTGGCAACCGACTCGGCCCGGGCCCAGGAGTTCGCCTGGGACGACGGCACGGCTGAGTTGGCCTATCAGTTCCTGGGGCTGCCGCCGCTCAACGGCATCTGGCTGAACCGCTTCGATGCCGGTCCGGGCGGTGCAACGATCACCCACATCCGCGCCGCCTTTGGCCTCGTGGGAAGCACCACGCCGATCGACGGCCTGCCGATCCAACTCGGACTCTGGGTCGACCCGGATGGCGGCGACGTTCGCAATGCCATCCTCGTCCGCAGCCTGAACGGATCCATCTCCCAGGGGCACACGGGGCAATTTGTCGACTTCGATATCGAAGACTACAGCCTGACGGGCCCCTTCCTGATCAGCGTGTATGTTCCCAACGCGCCGGCGAGCACCAATCTGGGCCCGGTCGATACCTCCCCGCCCACTTTCAGCGACGTGTCTTTCGTGGGTGTGGGTGGTGCCTCTGCCGATCCGACCGACCTCAACAGCTTTGTGACGTGGGGCGGCGTGAACTTCGGCAACTTCTTGCTGCGGGCCAGCTTCACGCCCATCCCGGAGCCTTCGACGCTGATGCTGCTCACGGCCGGGGGGCTGGGCGCCCTGGTCGCGGCTCAGCGTCGCCATCGGCGGTCGGCAGCGACCCGGTAGAGCAAGGCTCATCGAATGAGTTTTCGACGCGGGGCTCAACGCCGCAGGAAACGCGGCGGACCTGAGAAGAGCGGGCCCGGCCGATCAATCCAGAGCAGGCGTTGTCCCTGCAGGCGGGCGGCCCGTTCCTCGCGATCGTACTGGATTTGCCGTTCAATCTGGGCCGGCGTATGTCCCCGTTCCCAGGCGAATAGCGGAGCACTGTATCCGTAGTTCAGCCGCTGGTTCCAGTTCATGCCTTCCCAGGGGGTGTAGACCCCGGGCCGCATGGCATTGTGGAACTCGAAGTAGCCTTGCGCCTGCGCACCGGCAGGCGCGGCCAGGGCCAGGGCAACGACTGCGGCCGCAAGAAACCAGCGCATCATGAGTGTGTCTCCTGGATGAAGGATGCCGAGCGGGCAAACTCTGCGCTTCTCGGTGACCTTGCCGGTTCCATCGTACCTGAGGCGCCCGGGCGGCCTGAAGTCCGGCGATTTCGGAATGGCGCGATTTGACTTGGCCGGTGCCGTCATAGCCGCTACGCCCGGCAGGAAGATGTCGTCGCCTGGGAGGGAGGCAGCTCGGTCGGATGAGCTTGAACGGTTTGGTCGCTGTTTTTCTGGGGCGGACTGCGCCATTTGGCGTTAGAGTGCGCTGAGAGGTTGGAGGGCCGAA
>CALLZJ010000062.1 GCA_937858435.1 uncultured bacterium | reverse complement strand
AGGCGGTCCTGTGGCATGTTCATCTGGGCGGGGGGCGGGGTGGCTCGCCGCGGATCCTCAAGACGACGGCGGAGCATCCGTTTTGGACCAAAGGGAAGGGCTGGACGGCGGCGGGGCATCTGCAGGTCGGCGATGAGTTGCTCGACCAGCACGGCAATTGGCTGCCCGTCACCGACCTCCACGACACCGGCGTCGCCAAACCGGTTTACAACTGCCGCGTCGCGGAGTACCATACCTACTTCACGGGCCAGTCGACCCACGACGCCTGGGCCGTCTGGGCACATAATGCTTACCTTGGTGTTAAATCGCGCGGGGGTCATCACGGGATTCCCAAGTTTCTGGGTGGTGATCGCTTGCAAGACCTGGTGCGCGGCGGTGCTGGCTGGGACAGGCACCACAGTCTATTCCACCGCCTCCTTGACCGCCGCCTTCAGCGGGCAGGTTTCCCGACGATGAACCGAGGTAAAAAGGCATACGATGCTTACTTTAGGCAACACCCCGGGTCGCAAGTGGAGGCATTCGGGATTGTCAATGACCTGGCCAAGTCCTTTGACCGTAAGTTCAAGACGGACTTTCTGGACGCGTTCTATCAGAATTTCTCCCATGGACGATTTGAGAGGATGGCCTGGTGAAGGTTGACTATTACTATTCCCTGGGCTGCAGAGAAAGCCGCGTGCGCGATTGCCGCGAGTGGGCCGCTGAACACGCCGACACCGTATGTTATGGGCATCGCGTCCACCCCGCTAGCGTCGCGCTTGCAGCCCACTTGGAGTCTCTTGATCACGAAGAGGATGTGTCAATCGACTCTTGCACATACCAGGATGTGCAGGTCGCCAGTCGATCCATCGCGGAGATTCTGCGTGGTTGTGCGGGGCCATCGCTTGTAACTGGACCATGTATCGTTGGGGGTAAGCCTGTCGAGGGAATCGTCACTCTCAACGTGGCTCACCGCATCGTCATTCGCGGTGATGCCGGGGCTTCGTTGAACACGTGTAATCGCTGTGGGGCGGCCCTTTACTATCATGGCGTCTCGCGACAGATGCTCCTCGCCCGCGACGTCGGCCTCGGTTTCAGCGTAGCGTTGGAGCCGTGGTCAACGATGCTGATCGTGAACCGGGAGGTCTTGGACGCGCTCAAGGGACACTTAAGCAATGTCGTGGTGACCCGGCTCGAGGTCTTTGATGGGCCGCAAGACGGCTTTCCCTGAGCTTTCCGACTTGCCGCCCTACTTCAAGGACCGAGCACTGGTTGAGAAGCTCAAGCGAGAGCGGCAGCCTGGGCTCCCCGCCCTGCCGCCACCCTACATGCGTCATCGCCTTCGGAAGAAGAAGGCGTGAGACGCTAGTGGGTGCGTGCGCGATCCGCCGGACCAGGCTCTCGAGACCCCGTTCGGCGATTGGCTGTTGACCGCGACTGGCCGCTGGCTTATGGTCGAGGAGGTCCACGACACCGGCGAGGTGCAGACGGTCTACAACTTCGAAGTGGCCGACCACCACACCTACTTCGTCGGCACCCCCGACTGGCCCGCCCTCGTCTGGGTGCATAATGCGGAGTGCGTGTGGGACCCAACAGCAAAGCGTTGGCGTGATCCGAAGACGGGAAAGTTCACCAAAGCCCCTGCTCCTGGCACTTATGGCGCTGGCCCCGGCAGCCAAGCACTTGATCAATTGGACGGCATTTCAAGAGCGCAACAACGCATTCGATCTGGAGCCGATGGTGGTCGTCGGATCATTGATTCCATTGAGGGCAGCCGACAGACACTTAAGAATCAGTTGCGGCCGCCATTCAATCCCAGCGATTGGGATTAAGACGGGGAACTTTATGCCAGAGCCTCAAGGCAAGGATCTGACTCGCTATGCAATGGCCATAAATCTCGCCATCACACTGGCAGAGGCTGGCAACCTTGCAGAAGCCACCAAACTCTTGTTTGAGCTGGTTGAAGAGTTTAGCGAGGCGGCGAGCGCCCATGGCTATCTTGGTTGGTTCCTTTCACAGCTCGGCCGACACAAAGAAGCAATCGAACAAAGCAGCCATGCGATTCGCCTTGCCCCCGAATCAGAGAGAGCATCTTTTATCCATTTTGAGGTCTTGTGGGAAGCGGGGAAGCGCATCGAAGCACTTGACGAAATGAAACGCTTACTGAAGGTGCGACCTTCGCAGGTCTACGAGCAGATTATCAAGAAGTGGCAGGATGCCCTTGCACAGGACGAATGAGCTCGGCGTGAGCCACACCAACCTGCCGTTCCGTAATCCGACCTTCCTGCTAACCTCGGAGTTAAGATCACCCGCACCATGCTGAATCACCCCTTGTACAACGCTGGCAAGGGCTGGATCAACGTCGCCGACATGCCGTCATCCTGTATCTGTGGCCTGCTCCCCATTTTGTGATCCAGGTGTTATGAGAGTCTCGGACGCCCCGAGGGGCCAGGAGAGACTCGATGACTAGGCGCGGGAAGCGGCATAGTCCGGAGCAGATCGTGAAGAAGCTCCGGGATGCGGACGCGATGTTGAACGCCGGGCAGGACCTGGCGGCGGTGCTGCAGGCGCTGGAGGTCGGCGAAGCGACCTACCATAGCAACTCAAAGCCGCAGCCCCACATGGTCGGCAAGCTATCGAGCGTGCTTTGGACAAAGTCCTCGCCGCCCTTCGCAACGGGAATTTCTGATGATGGTCTATGAAATCATGGCGAACCTCGACCATCCGAAATGCGGTGGTTTCTGCGATTTCCTGGTTCCATCGCTGCCGGAGCGGATCAGCACCCAATGGGGCAGATGCCCCAAGCCATCGGTGCACCGTTGCACTTCGCCAAGTCCACAACCGGGTTGTATACGGCCGTTCATTATGGTAGACTGCGAAGTTGGTCTGATCGGTCGGAGGGAGAAATAGGGGTGCACGCCGACGCGGCCTTGAGTCCGCAATGAGCGCCGGGACGCGTGGCTGAGCCCAGAAACCCAGTGAAATCCACGTGGCGCGAGCGTCCAAGAGCGCCAGAACCCCTCTTGGCGACCCTCTGGTGAGCTCTGGCGAGCTCTGGCGCTAGCGCCCAGAAGCATGGCGAACCCTGGAAACCCCTTCGGCAGGCCGTGGAGACCCCTTCCAGCGCCCTTAGCGCGGCCTGGCCATGGCCCCACCGGGTGCACCTTTCGATTGGGGCACGCTAGATTCTCTCGTTCCATCGCTGCCGGAGCGGGCCAGCGCCAATTGGGGCAGATGCCCCAAGCCATAGGCGCGCCGTGTCCCCAACGAAGGTTGCAAAGGGCCAGTGTTCGGGCGATAATCGGAAGGCAGTTCGCTGCACGTGGCCCCTTGCCCCGCGTTCGTCCCGCCCTGTCCGTCCTGCCCGGAGGATTCATGCGTTCCGCCCATCCAGTCTTGAGTGCCCTTGGAGTGGTGCTGCTGCTCGCCGCGACCCTCTCCGCCGAGAACTGGCCGCAGTGGCGTGGGGTCCGGGGCGACGGCGTATCCGGCGAGTCCGAACTGCCCACCACCTGGTCGGCGGAAACGGCGCTCTGGAAGCTGCGCCTGCCGGGCATGGGCGGGGCCACACCCTGTATCTGGGGAGACCGGATCTTCGTCACGTCGGAGGCGCCGGCGGCCGAGGGCGGCCGGGATCGGGAAGTCGTTCTCTTGTGCGTGAACACCGAGGGTAGCGTGCTCTGGCAGCGGCGTCTGGGCCGGGGCTGGCGCGAAGTGGTCCGCTCCGACGAGGGTAATTCCGCCTCGCCTTCACCCAGCACCGACGGTGAAACGGTCTTCGCCTTCACGGGCAACGGCGACTTTGTCGCCCTCGATTTCGATGGCAAGGAACGCTGGCGCTTCAACGGCGTCGAGCGCTGGGGTCGTTTCCAACTCCAATTCGGCATGCACACGACGCCCCTGCTCGACGGCGACCGGCTCTACCTCCAACTCATCCACTCGGGCGGCGGCTGGGTGGTGGCCATCGACAAGCACACCGGCCAGGATGTCTGGAAGGTGGAACGGCCCAGCGACGGCACCCACGAGAATGAGCATTCCTATGCCAGCGTCGCCCTCTGGCGAGGCCCCGACCGGCCGCCTTTCCTCATTGTCCATGGCAACGACTATGCCACGGGCCATAGCCTCGAAGACGGCAAGGAACTCTGGCGCGTCCGGGAGCTAAATCCCCGCTCCCGATACAACCGAACGCTCCGCTTTGTCGCGACTCCCGTAGCCACCCCGGATCTCATCGTCATTCCCACGGCCAAGAACGGGACGGTGGTGGGCCTAAAGCCGTCGGCCACCGGGCTGATCGATCCCGGCAGCCCCCATGAGCTGTGGCGGACGCCGCGCGATACCCCCGACGTGCCCTCGCCGCTGGTCCACGACGGGCTCGTCTACCTGTGCCGGGAGACGGGCGTTCTGCTCTGTCTGGATGCTGCCTCGGGACAAGAGCATTACCGGGAACGGCTACACCCCAGCCGCTACCGCGCCTCACCGGTCGTGGGCGCGGGCAAGCTCTACTGCACGGCCCGGGACGGCACCGTGACTGTCCTCCAGCTTGGCCCGACGTTCAAAACGCTGGCCGTCAACAAGCTGCCCGACCAGGTGTCCGCCTCGCCGGCCTTGGCCCATGGCCGTGTCTACCTGCGCGGCTATGACAACCTCTGGGCCTTTGGTGAGAAGTAGTCCGCGCGAGGATGACGCGTGACCCAGACCATGCCACCAGACGACGGACCGGCTCTCGGTCCGGGACGGGGACCGACGCTGCCCGTCAATCCCTACGACTACGAGGGTGGATTCGCGGCCTTCGGGACGGTCTTCGGCGGCGCGGGCCTGATCGGCCTCGGGGCCGTGGTTGGCGGCGCGGTCGGCTGGGCCGTGCAGTTCTTTCCCAACATCGAATACCTCTGGGTCGGCCTGGGCGTCGCCCTCTTGTGCGGACTGGCTTGGCTCACCATCGGCCTGGCCAAGGTGCGGCGACCAGGGCTAGCATGTCTGATCGCCGGCGCTGCCGCCCTTGTCATGGTTGGCGCGATCCATGTCGGCTGGTGGCACTTCTCCCGGCAGACCCTGGCCGACGACATCTTCGAAGCGCTGCCCAAGCACATTCTGGCTGTGAAGTTCGAGGGTGCCCAGCAGCCCCAGGTTCCGCTCAGCAAAGCCGAGCGCATGCGTATTCCGCCCACCATTGCCGCGCACGTGGAGCCCATCATTCGTGCTGACCTGCGGGCCGGCCGCTACGATCAACTCGACCTCATCCAGGTCTTCCTGGCCCGTCTAAAAGCGCCGCTTGCACCCGAAGGCTTCCGAATCGATGCCTTGCTGGACCGCGTGGGCCAGTTGGAGTATTCCCCAGAACTCAAGGCTGCGGTCGAGAAGGGCGTCAACGAAATGAACGTCTGGTCTGCCATGGACTGGCGCGCCCGGCGCGGAGTCGAACTGTTCTTGCCCCGGCTGCGTAAGCCACTCAATCTCGGCTTCTATGGCAGCTTCGCCTTTTGGACGGCCGAGGCCCTAATCGGCCTGGGGGCGATGCTCTACGTGGCCTGGCGGCGCGCGGGTAAGCCCTTCTGCTCCGAGTGCCAACGCTGGAAGGTCGAGGAAACGCTGGGCCGACTCAGCTTGTCAGTCGGAACGGTCGCCGAGATCATGACCAGCGGCCGCGTCCTCGACATTCAGGACTACCATGTCAGTTCGGAGATGGGCCCGGTTGAGATTCGGGCGGCCCTGTGTCCCGTCTGCCAGGAGGCTAGCGACGTGGTCGTCGTGGTGGTCGACCGGTCCAAGGATGCCAAGGGTAAGGAACAGAATCTCGAAGTGGTCCGCGTGACCTATCCCGGAGAAGCCCTGGCCGTGCTCCGAGCCCTTTTCCAGGCCGACTCGGCCCGCCCCGCATGAGTACCAATGGCCAGCAGTTCCGCCCGCCCACCTGGCGTGACTGGGCCCAGCTTGTGCGTCTGCCCGCGCTGGGTACCGCATGGGCCGACGTCGGCGTCGGGCTGGCCGTGGCCAGCGCAGCCACCAACGCCGCCGTGGTTCCCATGGCGGTGGTGCTGCTCGCCCTGGCCACGACACTCTTCTACTCCGCTGGCATGATCCTCAACGATGTGTTCGACCTGGAGGAAGATCGCCGCGACCGACCCCACCGCCCGCTGCCTGCCGGCCGCATCCGCGTCCGACTCGCCGCCGCCACCGGAGCCAGCCTCGCCTTTGCTGGTTGGGGGCTGGCGGTTCTGGCCGGCTGGCTCGCCGACTCGAGCGCGGCCTGGATCGGGCTCCTGCTCGCGCTCGCCATCGTGGGTTATGATGCAGGTCTCAAACGCACCCTGCTCGGCCCCTGGGTCATGGCGAGCTGCCGCTTCATGAACGTCCTGCTGGCCAGTTCCTGCACGTCGGCCCCGATTGGCGCGCCTCACCTTGCCACCGCCGGCGTGGTGGGACTGTACATCCTGGGTGTGACCTGGTTCGCCAGGGACGAAGCCGGGCGCTCTCGAAGGTCCACGTTGGCGCTGGGGCTGGGCTGCATGGCGGCCGCGTGGTTGAGCCTGGGCATCCTGCCACTGCTCTTCCCGCGCGAGATCAACGACGCCGAGAAACTTGTGTTCCTCCTCGGCGGGCTGGGTTTCCTGATCTGGCTGGCTATTCCGCTACGTCAGGCCTGGATCGAACCCGAAGCCGGACCCGTGCAAGCAGGCGTGAAGCGCAGTTTGCTCGGGCTGATCGTCCTGGATAGTTTGCTGGCGTTCGTCTGGGTGGGTTGGCCCGGGCTGCTCGTCCTTCTGCTCCTGCCACCCGCCCTCCTACTCGGTCGCTGGCTCTACGCCACTTGAGCGAGCATCCCCCCACCCAGATCGACATGCCACAGGACCGCCTGGGTGTGGAAGATTTCCTCAACGAGCTTGAACTCCGCCGGCCCGTCGGGATCGTCCTCGTCGCGGGACAGGACTTCATCGCCCGCCCG
>CALLZJ010000061.1 GCA_937858435.1 uncultured bacterium | reverse complement strand
TTTCCAACTGGTCGACCTGGCCGCCGATGCGAACAAGGGCCATCAAGCGGAGGGCCGTCGTCCGCACCCTGCCTGGCCCGCTGCCGTAGGTGCCATCCGGGTTCTTGGCTTCGTCGATCATCTTCAGCCACTGGGCGGCGACGGGCGGCGGCGGCACGCCCATGGCGTCGATCCCGGGAGCCACCATGCGGAGCTCCTCGAAGTCCTTCGTTGCCTCGGCCATGAAGGCCAGGGCCCGAGCCTCATACGGCTCGGTGGGCAGCTTCAGTTCCTGCTTCAGGATCATAAGGGCCACGGAGGTGCTGATCGGATTGGGCGGCAAGCCAGGCCGATCGGCGAAACCGCCCGTCGCCTCGTCATGGCAGGCACGCAGGAAGCGCGCGACCGCGGCTCGGTCCTTTGGCTCGGAGCCCAGCAGCCGGAGGGCCTTGATCGCCGTGCGCGTGGCGCGGAGCGAGGGCACGGCTTCCGAGCCGTCCGTGGGCAAGAGTCTGGCAAAGCCACCGGAGGGCGTTTGGTGGTTCTGGACAAAGGCGGCCGCGGCAGCTTTCTGACCCGGCGTATCCTCGGCCCACGCCCAGAGCAGGCCGATCAGCAACATGGGTTCAGTCCACGGGCATCTGGAAGGCCTCTTCGCCGGCGCGCGTGACGAGCGCCGCGAAGATGTCACGGGACATTCCCTCCCGGAGAAAGCGGACCGTGCCGTCGGCCATTAGCGCGTTGGCCCCACGCGCGTGGAAGCTGTAGACGCCCTGGTTGTTCGTGCAGTTGACCGTGCAGGAACCCTGATTGGCCATGTTGCCCATGGTCGTGCCGTCGTTCGTCCAGGTGGAGTAGATGCACGATTGGTACGAAGCCCAGGGTCCCCACCAGTTGGGCCACTGCATGCCGCTGTTCGTGGGTAGCTTGACGCGCTTGACCCAATGGTCGGGTCGGCCGGCGAACTCGGCGATGAGGAGCGTGTAGGAGAGGCCGTCGTGGATCTCTGTCAGACGCCGCTTGGCGCCGTCCTGCAGCGCCGGGTGCAGCCGATGGCCAGGCTGCTGGGCGTCCGTCATGAGCGTTCCGGGCCACCAGTAGGCCCGGACCCAGTTGGGCGCGAAGTAGTCGCCAATGGCCCCGATGGTCCCGGTGGGATTGCCCCCTTGATCGATGATGTTCACCGCACGTCCGAACTCAGCCGAGGGGCAAGCGAAAACCGAAACGGGCACCTGGACCACGGGCTGGTTGGCCGGGGCGTAGAAGTTTTCATTCATATGGTACCGGCCTGCCAGGTTGCCTTCTTCCAAGTAGGGCAACAGATGTGGAGCCCAGCCGCGATGAGGCACGGTGAAGTTCCTTCGTGGTGGCAACGAGGCATCGTGGTCGGCCGCGTAGCCCTTGAAGGCCAGGCCGATCTGCCGGAGGTGATTCTGACACTGGGTGCGATTGACCGTCTCGCGCACACGCTGGATGGCGGGCAGCGCCAGCGCCATGATCACCGCGATAATGCCAATGACGACCAGGAGTTCTACCAGTGTGAAAGCTCGGCGTGGGTAGCTCATCGCAAGCTCCTTTCGCTAAACTGGCCAAGACGATCAGACCAGGAGTCTAAACTCCGGCACGTGCAATGCAAGCGCTGCCTGGCTGACCCGCCTGCCCACCCTCGCCCCCATTCCGTTGAGGCTGACCATGCGATGTCTCTGGATCGGAATCCCTCTGCTCTTCGCTCTGGCCGTCTCGGCCCCCGCCGGCACGTTGCCGTCGGCGGATCGGCGCGTCCATAAGGCCGAGAATGTCCTCGTCGTCACCCTCGACGGCTTCCGTTGGCAGGAGTTGTTCGAGGGCGCGGATGAATCGTTCATGACGGCCGAGCATGGGGGCGTGCGGGACATTCCGGGCCTGAAGCGCCGCTACCTCCGCGACCAAGTGGCCGAGCGGCGCGAAGCGCTCATGCCCTTCCTGTGGGGCACCATCGCCAAGCACGGACAGATCTTTGGCAATCCAAGCAAGAAAGCGTCGGCCACCATCACCAACGGCCTGAAGTTCTCCTACCCCGGCTATAGCGAGATGTTCTGCGGCTTGTCGGACGCCCGCATCGACTCGAATGCCAAGAAGGATAACCCGAACCTCTCCGTGCTGGAGTTCCTCAACGGCCGACCCGGGTTCAAGAACCGGGTGGAGGCCGTTTGCACCTGGGATGTCTTCCCTTTCATCTTCCGCTCAAGTCAGAACGGCCTTCGGGTCCATTCCGGCTGGAAGCCCCTCGCGGACGACGGGCTCTCTGAGCGTGAGCGGACGCTGAATGAGACGATGGAGTTGCTCCCGCACTACTGGCCCGACAATGTCTTCGACACGATCACCATGGGCGCGGCCCGGTCGGCCCTGGTGCGCCGCAAGCCCCGCGTCCTCTACCTGGCCCTGGGCGAGACGGACGAGTGGGGCCATGGCCGCCGCTACGACCTCTACCTCGATGCCGCCCACAAGGCCGATCAGTACCTGGCGGAGACCTGGGCCTGGCTGCAGCGCGAGCCGGAGTATCGGGACAAGACCGCTTTGCTTATCACGACCGACCATGGACGCGGCAGCACCCGCGCGGACTGGACCGACCATGGCAAGGACGTGCCCGGCGCGGAGTTTATCTGGATCGCCGTCATGGGGCCCGACACTCCCGCTCTTGGGGAACGGGAGGGCATTCGCGCCACACAGGCCCAGGTTGCGGCAACGATCGCCGCCCTGGTCGGCGAG
>CALLZJ010000060.1 GCA_937858435.1 uncultured bacterium | reverse complement strand
TCGTCCCGTCGCGCAACGGGGCCGGCTGTGCCGGGCCGGCGGCGGGCGCGCGCGGGGCGGGGCTGCACATCTCGGCCGTCATGTCGCCCCCCCACGCGTAGCAGGCCGGCCCCCCGCCCCTGGGCGGCCGGCCCCGCCCCGTTGAGCGTCCAGACCCGCCGCGACCTGCGTTTCACACTCGGTCGGCTCGGTATGCTCCATGCTCAGAGGCTGCGTTTGGACGAAGCCCAGGCCGCCTTCGCCGAGTCGCTCCTCCATGCCGAAGAACTGGTCAAGCAGGACCCCCAGAACCCCCAGAACCTTCGCGATCTGGCTTACGCGGCGGGGACAGCGGCGCAGGCAGCCCTCAAGGGAGACGACGTGGAAGCCGCTACCCGGTTCTGCCAACGCTACATCGACCTGGCCGACCAGTTGGTCGAACTGGATGGTGACAATCGGGCCTTCCGCCGCGATCGCATCCTGTCCCGGCAACGGCTTGGCGAAGTAACGCTGCGGCGTGAGCAGCTCGCCGAGGCCGCCAACCTCTTCACCCAAGCCGCCGACCTGGCCACCGCCGCCTTGCACGAGGACCCCAACAACGTCGCCCTGCACGTCGATCTGGCCCTCTGCCAGCTCAGGCTCGGGGACCTGGCCGTCCGGCGTGGCGCTTGGGACGAAGCGCGCCAGCAGTTCGAGACCGTTGCCGCCAGCCTGGCCCAGTTGGTGAGCCAGCCACAGAATCAGGCGCCCATGCTCCAGTCGCTCCTGGCGGAGGCCCAGCTCACCGCCCAGGCGCTGCGATGGGTGCCGGGCCGGCTTCGGGGAGAGGCGTTGGCCGCCGACACGCCGGCCAAAGTGGCCGACTATACCGAAGCCCTGGCAGTACTGGGCTGGAGCCGAGAAGGAGATACCGAACGCGCCATGGCCCGAGCGCGAGCCTGGCTCGAACAGGAGGAAGTGACGCCAGGATTGCGTTTCGTCGCGGTCCGGGTGCTGGCCCAGCACTACCGCCGGCTGGCCAACGACCCTGATCAGGCCCAGACGATCTTGCAGGAGGCACTCGCAGGACTCGAACGGGCGCTCCGATCGGGGACGGCTGCCGACTTCGAGATCGAGCCGGACCTCAATCCGCTGCGGGGCACGTCCGAGTTTCAGGACCTCCTGCGTCGGCTCCGCTTCGAGGACTAATGCCAAGCATGTCAAGTCAGGGTTGGCGCGCGGCTTCGACAGCGTCAAAGCCGTTGATCTCCATCCGGCTAACGAGCGGCCGGCCGTCACGCAGGATGATCACGAAGTCGACGAAGAAGCGGTCGGCATTCTCCCGGGCGTGGAAGCGATAGAGGACCCGGGCACTGCTGGCCTCGTCGTCGTCCCAGTTCCAGGGCCAGCGCATCCGCAGCCCGGCGGAGAGGGCGAAGCCGGCCACGGAGAGATCGCCACGCAACTCGGGGTAGCGCGCGAAGAGGGCCTGCCAGACTTCCGGCGTCAGCCGTTCGCGCAGGCGAGGCGTGGAGGCAGCTCGAAGGTCATCGACGCGGCCCTCCTTCAGCGCGGTCCGCCAGTCTTGCAGGAACTGAGGCGACTGGCTCATCAGCCGGCCGCCGCTCCCCAGGCCGTCCGAGTTGGACCAGACCAGGAAGCCGACGATGAGGAAGCTCAGAAGCAGAAACCAGGTTCGGGGCCGCAAGCCGCGAATGCGTGGGCTGGGGGCGGGGTCGGGTGGCGGCGAAGGGGCGTCTGGTTCAGCACTCATGCGGCGGGTTCCTGGCCAGGGTGAAGGTCACAGCCGGACGCAAACGCCCCGGTCGGCCAGGTAGCGCTTGCAGGCGGCGATGCTATATTCCTGGAAATGGAACATGCTGGCGGCCAGGACCGCGTCGGCCAGACCCTCGGTCAAGGCGGCATGGAGATGCTCGGGGGTGCCGGCCCCGCCGCTGGCCACCACGGGAATCCCAACGGCGCCGGCGACGGCTCGGGTCATCTCCAGGTCGTAGCCGTTGCGGGTGCCGTCGGCGTCCATCGAGGTGAGGATGATCTCGCCGGCCCCGAGTTGCTCCACTTCGCGGGCCCAACTGAGGGCTTCCTTGCCGGTGGGAGCCCGGCCGCCCTGGATGTGGACTTGCCACCAGACCTGGCCGGGGCGGTGGGCGCTCAGGGGCACGACATAGCCTGCCCAAGAAGCAGCGGGGCCAATCCAACTGGCCTCCACGTCCGGTCCACCGACCTCGGGCAGGGGGACGCGCTTGGGGTCGATGTTCACCACCGTGGCACAACTGCCGAAGCGGCGGGCGATCTGGCTCACGACTTCGGGGCGGAGCACGGCGGTGGTGTTGAGGCTGACCTTCTCCGCGCCGGCCTGGATGAGGCGGGTGGCGTCCTCGACGCTGCGGATGCCGCCCCCGACCGTGAGCGGCATGTAGCATTCCTCGGCCACGCGGCGGACCACGTCCAGCATGGTGTCCCGCCCTTCGTGGCTGGCCGAGATGTCGAGGAAAACCAGCTCATCGGCCCCTTCCTCCTCGTAGTGGCGAGCCACCTCGACCGGGTCGCCGGCATCGCGGAGGTTTTGGAAATGGACGCCCTTGACCACGCGGCCCAGGGCGATGTCCAGGCAGGGGATGAGACGCTTGGCGAGCATGGCGGCGCCCCGCTCGGCTACTTGGATCGTTCGTAGATCACCACGAAGTGCCGATTCTCTCGGGTCGACGTGAAGTCGGCCGGATACTCGGTGGCGGGACGCTCGTCTTCACGCTTGTCGGCTCGGCGGTCAAGGCGGGGCATGAGGTAACTGATCTTGAGAGTGTCGGCCTTGATTTCGTAGATCGCTCCCAGCGTCCGGCCCTTGTTCGGCCCCTCTTCGCCGATGATTTTCATGCGCTTGGGTGAGACCGCGGCGTCCAGTTCGAGCTTGCCCTTGTCGGAGTCCCCGGACGCGGTGACGACCGTGTAGGCTTTATCCTTGATCTCCAGACGTAGACGGCTGGAGATCTCGGCAGGCACGGGGCGCCCCGCCATCACGGCCGACTGTACGACCCAGGCGCCTTGCAGGTCGTCGAGGTCGTCGACTTGCACGAAGAACGTGGCCAGAACCAGGCCGCCAACCAGGAGCGAAGGGCGCATGCGCGAGTCTCCGATAATCTCGGCCATCGTAACACTGCCGGGCGGGGACTGCAAAGGGCAATCGCCGTGGAAAACGATGGATGGGACGCCGAGCCGGACGCGCGGAGACCTAAGGGATTGGGAGACGGTAGTTGTTCACCGTTCATGAAAAAGCTCTCCCGAAGTGGGTCACAGCCGCGCGGCGCGCTTGGGGCGGATTCCGGGGCCAAGCCTTGACCTTTGGCCTCTGAAGTACAAGAATAGCCGCGTCCTATCTCGTCGGAGGTCCCAGGCTGGGATCGGCTCGCACTCGCGGTTCAGGCCGACAGCCCGGGAGAACGCTGGAAATGCGAACGCCTGGATATGGCGGCCGACGTCTGAGCCCTTAAAGACCGTGTCTCCTCACAAGCGGATTCCCCGCGGCTGGTTGCCCTGTTGAATCGGTCGCGGTTTGCCAAGTGCTCCAACAGGAAGGAGTCTCCTCGATGAAAACCCGCATCTCTCTGGTCGCGCTGGTGCTGGCGGTGCTGGGCCTGACTTTCGCCGAAGCCGCCCAGGATGGCAAGCCGATCGCCGTGGGTCAGCCCTGCCCGATGTTCCGTGGGCTGGAGTCCACCAAGGGCACGATGGTGTCGCTGGACGACTTCAAGCAGGACGTGCTGGTCGTCTGCATCACTTGCAATCACTGTCCGGCCGCCGTGGCCTATGAGGATCGGATGATCGAGTTCAACAAGAAGCACTGCGGGCCGAACGGCAAGGTCGGCTTCATCGCCATCAACGTGAACAACGGCGAAGCGGACAAGATGCCGGCGATGCAGAAGCGGGCCCAGGAGAAGAGCTTCAACTTCGTCTATGCCTACGATCCGAGCCAGCAGATCGCCCGCAGCCTCGGCGCCACCCGGGCGCCGGAGTTCTTTGTCTTCGACAAGGAGCGCAAGCTGGTCTACACCGGCGCCATGGACGACAACATGGACGCGGGCAAGGCCACGACGAACCACGTCGAGAAGGCGTGCCTGGCCGTCATCAACGGCACCACGGCTCCGGCCAGCACTCGGCCCGTGGGCTGCGGCATCAAGTTCGACAGCAAGTAACTCCCGGTCCGGCGGCCCCGCGGCCGCCGCTCGGCTGACCGACTCCGCCCGTGGCAGCGCTGCGTTGCCGCGGGCGGTGTCGCTTTCCGCTGCCGCGCTCCCGCCGCGTGGCACGTCTACCTCCGGCGCCCTATCAAGCCATCATGAACAAGCTCAACCATGACAGCGGCCCGGGCACCCGGGTGATGATCCGCCAACTAGCCGACGGCGACACCGTCGAGGACGTCTACCTCGTCGGCGACAAGCAGCTTCGCTCCAATCGCCAGGGCAACCTCTTCATCCAGGTCGAACTCCGCGACCGCTCCGGCAGCATCACCGGCCGGCTCTGGAATGCCACCGAGCAGCAGTTTCGTCAGTTCGAATCCGGCGAGTTCGTGCTCGTCCGCGGCCGGGTCCAGCTCTACCAGGGCGCCCTGCAGATGATCCTCACGGCGCTGACGCCGGCGGCGGCGCGATCGCAGGCCGTCAACGCCGCCGACTTCTTGCCCCACACCGACCAGGACGTGGCCGCTCTGCAGGAACGGTTGCGGCTGGTGCTGCTCAAGCTCGGCGACGCCCACCTGCAGGCCCTGGCTCGCGCCTTCCTCGTCGATGAGGAGTTCATGCAGGCCTTCGCCTGGGTCCCCGCCGGCGTCCGCAACCACCATGCCTACGTGGGCGGCCTGCTCGAACACGTCGTCCATCTCCTCGAAGCGGCGGAACGGCTTCTGCCCCTCTACGCCCACCTCGACCGCGACGAAGTGCTCATGGGCCTGTTTCTTCACGACATCGGCAAGACCCGGGAACTCTCGTCCG
>CALLZJ010000059.1 GCA_937858435.1 uncultured bacterium | reverse complement strand
GCAGTTCGCGCAGGGCCGCGTGGGCGTTGGCCTGGGGCATGTCGGCATCGTGATGGTCGTCGACGTGGGGCAACAGCAGTGTGCCCAGGACCCTGGGCGGATCGAAACCCAGTTCGCGTAGTTGCTGCTTGGCGACGTAGGCGAGGTCGAGGAACATGCCGCTGCCGGTACCGCCGCCGAGGCTGGTTACGATGTGGATCTGAGGGAAGTTGCTGCGCAGCCCCAGGCCCGTGTGCTGCTCGGCGACCTTGAGAGCCTCGTCGGAGGTGATGGCCTCCAGGTCGCGCTTGATCCGCGCGCCGACACTGCGGGCATATTCGACGAAGGCGAGCCGTCCGAGAGCGCGGATGCCGCTCGTGAGCAGTGTGCGGGGGATGCGATAGAGGACGTTGGTATCGAGCCACTGCTCCACGGGAGGCAGCGTGTCCCGGGGACGCAGGTAGCGGGCCGGGCGATTGAGCTTGAGATTGATCAGTTCCTCGGTGCCGGCGACGCCGGCGACGGCCAGCAAGGGGGGAGCATCGGGATCAGTGTCGATGGTGAAGAACTTCAGGTGTGGCAGATTGGCGAGGTTGCCATGCCGGCTGATGAGGTCCTGGCGGATTTGGTTGAGTACGAGCCGGCCGATGCCGCCCAGTCCGATGAACAAGGCGGGCATGAGCAGCCCCGGGCCTGTGCGTTCCGGCCGCACGGGACGGATGACGAACTCCGGAGTGTGGCGGGCATAGGTCGGCGGTACGACTTTGCTATCGCTAAAGGAGCTGGAAAAGCCGCCCGTGGGCGGAACGGTCAGCGGGTCAGCGTTCGGCGGCTGATGGGCGGTATGGGGTGCGGGCTCGAGCCGAACACCCTGTTGATCCGCTCCTTCTCCGAAGGCGGTCGACGCTTGCACGGCGTGATCGGCGACGGTGTCGCCGCCCACGAACAGGTTGGGAGAAGACTTGGCCGCTTCTCCCACCGTCCGCAGCGTCTGCACAAACTCCGAGCAAAGGGCAAAGCGGCCCTTGGGGTCGCGGTTGAGCGCCTTGGCCACCACGGGGCGATCCTGCGGAGGCAGCGGCTCGAGCTTGGGCTTGCCCTCCAGGTGTTGCATGATCAGTTGCCGGGTGTTCGTCCCCGAGAAGGGCCTTAGGCCCGTGAGCAGTTCCTGGTAGACGATCGCCAGGCTGTATTGATCGCTGTTGCGGCCGACATAGCCGTCGAAAGTCTCCGGAGCAGCATAGACCGGGGTGATGCCGCCGGTGACCGCCGCCATCATCCCTTCCAAGTCCTTCACCAGACCGAAGTCGGCGACCTTGACGTGGTTGTGTACCAAGAAGAGATTCTGCGGCTTGATGTCCAGGTGCATCAGATCGTACTGGTGGTTCATGAGGTCGAGGGCTTCCGCCACTTCGGTCATATACCCCAGCAGTTCGACCCGGGGAATGCCCGGGAGGCCCTTGCTCCGGCAATCGCGAAAGCGATCCCAGAGGCTGCCGTCGGCCAGTTCGGTGACGATGATGAGCTGGCCATTGACGATCTCGTAGCGTTCGATGGATAGGATGAAGGGGTGCCGGACGCCTTTGACGCGCTCGATCGAGCGGAGTTCCTGGCTGGCGCGGACGGTGTCGGCGTTTTCAAGCTGTTCGAGATTGCCGTAGACGAACTTGATGGCCTTGTGCAGCCCGCCTGGAGCCTCGGCTTTCCAGACTTCGCCGAATCCGCCACCGCCCAGCCTCTCGATGAGGCGGTAGCCAGGAATCGGTTCTGCCATCGGTTCGATACGGTTCGCCATCAGCCGGCCCGTGGGCACGGGTCCAGAGAACACACTTTCCACCGGCACGGCCGCGGCACGCGGTCATGCTCTTCCTGCCTAACAGTTTAACTTGCGTCCTGGCATCAGCCAAACAAAACTGGCGGGGCGAAGGGACCATGTTCCGCTTCCCAGGCCGCGCGTAACCGCTGGCATACCGGGCCCGGACAGGGCAGGGACTTGTGACCCACCCGCCGGACCGGGGCCAGGCAAAACGACGTGCAGGTGAGCATCATCTCCTCGACTCCGGCAAGATCGGCTATCGGCCAGGGCCGCTCACTAAAGGGGATGCCCTGCTTCTGGCAGAGCCGTTCAACCTCCAGTAGCGTGATTCCGGACAGCACCTGCGCGCGGGGCGGCGTGATGATCGCGCCCCCAGCCACCAGGAGCACGTTGCTGTTCCAGGTCTCCAGCAGGCAGCCGGCGGCGGAGGTGAGAAGGGCCGTTGCCTCCGGGTCGCGCTCCCGGGCGGCCTGTTCCGCTCGCCACCAGTGCAGTCGGCTGCGGTGCTTGGCCTGCGGAGGCAAGGCACTCGGGTCGGGAGCGGGGTTAGGGGCCAGTTCCAGAGCCACGCCCTTTGACCAGAGCGATTCGAACCGCCGCGGGTCGAGGGGCTGCGTGTACAGGATCAGGGTCGGTGTGCTAGCCGTGTGAGGCCTCCCGTTCCAGGGGCCGAGCGGACCCGGCGTCGCCAAGAGGACCAGCATCATCTCCTCATGGGGTGCAAGGAGTGGTCCGTTGTGTTGGATCAGATCGGCAGCGGCAGCGGTCAGGGTCTCATCGTCGGCCAGTAGGGGCACGGCCGCGAGGGCACAACTAGTTCGGAAGCGGGCCAGATGGTCGGGCCAGCGGAAGAGGGTGCGGCCCATGGTCCGAACGGCGTCGGTGACCGTCGCGCCCCAGGTGAAGCCGGCATCGTTCAGCGGGATGGCGACGGAGGCGGCGGGGAGCAGGCTTCCGTTGCGGTAGGCTAGCGGTTCAGCCATGGTGCAGCACCGCGCCGGAGGGACAGGTTCGGAGGGCGTTGAGACTATCCGGCCTGACGCTGAAGGTCGTCGGCAGCCACGGCTGCGTCGGCAGCCTCGGCTTCCAGCACGAAGCTGCGAGTCTTGAGTAGGCCGCGGATCAGGTCGAGCGTCGTGTCCGCGGCGCCTTGTTGACTTTGGACGAAAGCCGCGGCGCGGTTGCCCAGTTCCTGCCGGGCGGCGGCATCGCCGAGCAGGCGCAGGGTCTGAGTTCGCCAGTCTGTGGCATCCTTGACCTGGACCAGGGCGTCCCGCTCCAGGAGTTGGTCGACCGTATCCTGGAAATTCCAGACGTTGGGCCCGACCATGGTAGCGATGCCTTAGGCGGCCGGTTCGATCATGTTCTGCCCGCCGCGCCGGGCTAGGCTGCCTCCAACGAAGGCCAGGTCGGCCAGTCCCCAGACCGCTCCCAGTTCGCCAAGCGTGTCCACGAGCAAGATAGCGTCGACTTCGTGCAGTTCGGAGTTCATCTGGCTGCGGCGTTCGTACGGCAACCCGCTCTGCTCCAAGAGCCGAGCCACTTCCTCGAACCGCTCCGGATGGCGGGGCACGAGTACCAGGCGCAGGGAGGGGTAGAGGGCCTTGGCTTCGCGGTAGATGTAGAGGGCCAGCGACTCTTCGGGAGCCTGAGTGCTGCCCACGACCCAGACGAGGGGCGACGGCAGCCCGGCCAGTTCTTCGAGCCCCAGGAACTTCATGAGTTGCAAGGTTCGGAAGTTGGTGCGGGTCGTCTGCACCCCGTCGTACTTGATCGAGCCCGTGATAAACAGCTTGCTGGCTTCGGCCCCCAGGTCATGGAGCCGTTCGGCGTAGGTCTGGGTCTGGACGGCGAACAGATCGACCTGACCAAGCACCCGACGCCAGAGCCAGCGGACCCGGCGATAGCCCCGGTGGCTTCGGGCACCGAGCCGGCCGTTGACGACGCTTACCAAGGCGCCCTGGGCCTTGGCGGCCTGGATGAAGTTCGGCCACAGTTCCAACTCGGCCAGCACGACCAAGGTCGGCTTGACCCGGTCCAGGGCTCGGCGGACCGCCCAAGTGAAGTCGAGCGGGAACCAGAAATGAGTCAGTTCGGGGTAGTGCTTGCGGGCCACTTCCATGCCGGCGTCCGTGGTGGTCGAGAGCACGACCTCCCAGTCCGGGTAGCGATGGCGGATGCGGGCGATGAGGGGCTTGAGCAGCAGGACCTCGCCGACGCTCACTCCATGGAACCAGATGCGTTGGCGAGCGGCGGGAAGTTCCGGGGCCGACCCCAGGAACTTGCACGCCAGTCCCCGGCGGTACTTACCCGTGGTACAGGCCTTGAAGATGAGCCAAGGGCTGAGAAGCACCAGGGCCAGGAGATACAGGCCATTGAGGACATACGCCATGTCAACGCCTTGGCTGCAAGCGGCAAACTCCGGCATCCTGGCGGGTGGCGCCACGGCTTACGAAGTCCCCGGGGCGTAACCGCCCTAGGCTCGGCTGTCAAGCACAGAACCGCGAGTCGACATTGGTGAGCGGCCCAGGGCACCGGGGCTGGCGTGGTCCTGGTGGCGGCCTCCTGCCCAGCCTAACCGAGGGACTACCCACCATCCTTCTAATCTATGGAGACACCTGGTCCATGGAGCCAGGACCAGGCTCATTTCGGCCAGGGGGCCCTGCCTCATTGGGACCGTAGGTCGCGGCATCCGGCAACCGAGGGGTTGGTCGGCTCTCATTGCCCCATCGTGACTCTCTGCGTAGAATTCGATGTTAAGCACAGCCGTCCGATCCTGGCCGAAGCGAGGAAATGAGACTCCAGCCCCATCCCCTCGATGCTTTTCGCGCCTCAGGCCACCTGGGGACCGAAACCTGGGCCCACGGTAGTCCGCCTCGACTCCGCTTCTCCCACAGGCTAGCTGGGCTTCCCCTGTTGCGCGAATTGTCGCACAATGGGACGCCCAAGAACCCGCTCCGCCTCGCACCGAGGTGGGGCAGATGCCTTCGTTAGGTGCCTCTTGGCCGACACGCAGTTGACCCAGCGTGTGAAAGAAGCCAACGACATCGTCGATGTCGTGGGCGAGTATCTCACTCTGACGAAAAAGGGGCGCACCTACAAGGGGCTTTGCCCCTTCCACGACGATCACCGTCCTTCCATGGACGTCGACCCGACCCGCCAGTATTTCCGCTGCTGGTCATGCGGCAAGCATGGCGACGTCTTCGCCTTCGTCATGGAGAAGGAGCGGTGTGACTTCCGCGCCGCCCTGGAGCTGCTGGCCCAGCGGGCCCACATCGACCTGGAGCCGGGCCGCAAGACCACAGGCCCGAGCAAGACCGATCTGTACAAGCTCGCCGCCTGGGCCGAGGATTGCTTCCATCGCCAGCTCTTTACGCCAGAAGGAGCGCCGGCCCGGGCCTACCTTGCCGAGCGCGGGCTGACCGGGGAAACGCTGCAAAGCTACCGCCTGGGCTATGCTCCGGACCAGTGGGAATGGCTGACGCAAAAGGCCCGGTTGGCCAAAGTCAACTTGTCCTTGGCGGAAACGCTCGGGCTGCTGGGCCGCCGCGAGAGCGACGGCAGCTTCTATGACCGCTTTCGCGATCGCATCATCTTTCCGATTCGTGACGGTCGGGGGCGGACCGTGGCCTTCGGTGGGCGAGTACTTCCGGGCACGGCGACCGCCGAGCGTGGCCCCAAGTATTATAATTCAGCGGAGTCGGCGCTCTTTAAGAAGAGCCAACACTTCTACGGGATCGACAAAGCCCGGTCCGCCGCTGAAAAGGCAGGCTATCTCGCGGTCGTCGAGGGGTATACCGACGTCCTGATGGCCCATCAGTGCGGCGTGCTGCCGGTCGTGGCCACTTTGGGCACGGCGCTCAATGAGCACCACCTGGCCCAACTACGCCGCTTTGTCTCCCGGGTCGTGCTGGTTTACGACGCCGATGCCGGGGGACGTGCAGGGGTGGACCGGGCCTTGGCTTTATTCCTTCAGAACGAAATCGATTTGGCCATCGCCATTCTGCCCGAGGGGCAGGACCCTTGTGATTTCCTGCGCCAGAGCGGGAGCGACGCCTTCCAGGAGCGGTTGAACCAGGCGGTCAACGCTCTCGATTTCAAGATCGACCACCTACTGGCCGACGCGCAGTTGGGATCGGTCGAGGGGCAGCGGCAGGCCATGGACGAGATTCTCGGCGTGCTGGCCCTCTTGCCGCGGCAAGCGGGCACGGCTCTGGAAATCAAGAAGCAATTGGCGCTGACTCGCCTCGCACAGCGGTTTCACATGGAGGAGAATCTGCTCTGGCAAAGGCTGGATGAACTGCGGCAGCGGACGCCGGCCGCGCGGAGCGTCCAGCGGCCCCGGGCGGAAGAAAAGACGTCCGTCAGACCGGTGCCGATGGCGGGGGGCGAGCCGGCCGTCGAGCCCCGACAGGCTACCGGGGAGACAGCATTGCCCCGGGCCAACCCGATTCCGGCCCGGGAGACGCGGCCCGCTGAACTGATCGAACGGCAACTCGTCTCGGTGCTGGTTTCGGCTCCGGGCTTGGTTGCCACCGCGCGGGCACACATCGACCTTGAGGAGATCGACCACTCGGCCATTCGGCAGGTGATCGAATTGCTCTACGGTTTGCAGGAGCGTGGGCAGACGGTCACAGCGGAACAGGTGCGGCTGGCCCTGGCCGACCGGTCGGCCCTGGCCATGGCGGTGGAGCGGGCCCATGCCGACGGCGTGGCCCACGGCCACCAGGCTGCCTGGCTCGACGACCTGATCGCGCGGTTCGCCGATCGACGGCGGCAGCGAGTGCGGCAACAACTACGAGCGCGCCTTCGGGGTTTGGCCCCGGACACACCGGAGGCGGCGGCGCTGCTCAAGGAGCTACTGGCCACGACAGAGTCGTGACCGCGGCGGGACCTTGGCCGGTCCGCGGCGGTAAGGTCAGAGGTTGGTGAATCCGGCCCGAGGCAGCCTGGCTGCCGGGGGCCGTGGTAATGACCCAGAGCTGACCATGGAGCGGTCGGCTACAACCAGGCGCGAAGCCCGAGGGGCTCGCGCCGACGCGAAGTTCGCCCTTGTGGAGGCAGATCGCATGGAAAAAATGGACGACGGCCTCAAAGGCCTCATCGAACTCGGCAAACAGCGCGGCTACCTGACGTTCACGCAGGTGAACGACGTGTTGCCGGAAGACGCCCCGAACCCCGACCGGCTCGACAAGCTGCTGATGACCCTCGAGGAAATGGGCATCGAGCTGATTGACGAGAGCGAGGTCGAGGACCGGGAAGCCGGGGCCGAAGGAGGCGCTGCCACCGGGGCTGCCAGCGAGGAGGCCCTCGAAGAACTCGATCTGAGTTTCCTCGAGGAAGAAGACGAACTCAGTCGCAAGATCGACGACCCCGTCCGCATGTACCTCACGCAGATGGGCGAAATCCCTCTGCTGACGCGCGACCAGGAAATCAACCTGGCCAAGCGGATCGAGGTGACGCGGCAGCGGTTCCGCCGCAAGGTGCTCGAGTGCGACTTCGCCCTGGCCAGCGTGGTCGAAACCTTGACCCGGGTCCACGTGGGCGAACTCCCCTTCGACCGGACGGTGAAGGTCTCGGTGACGGAGAACCTGGAGAAAGACCAGATTCTCCACCGCATGCCCCACAATCTCAAGACCCTCGAACGGCTGATGGAGCAGAACGTCACCGACTTCCAGCGAAGCCTGGAGCCAGGGCTGGGCGAGTCCGAAACGCGGCGGCTCCGCCGCAGTCTGCGCTTGCGGCGGCGCAAGTGCGTCACGCTCGTGGAAGAGCTTTCCATCCGCACCCAGCGGCTGCAGCCCATCATGAAGAAGCTGCAGCAGACGGCCGACCGCATGGTCGAACTGGAGCGCAAGCAGCGCGACCTGGTGCTGCCCGCCGAGGTCCGGCAGGCTGCCGCCGAGGAGCTGCGCGAGTGGATGATGCGAACGCTGGAGACGCCCGTGAGCCTGCGGCTGCGGTGCGAGGCGATGTATCGCCGCTTCTCCGAGTACGAACTGGCCAAGCGTGAACTCTCGGGCGGCAACCTCCGCCTGGTGGTCAGCATCGCCAAGAAGTACCGCAACCGCGGCCTCTCCTTCCTCGATCTGATCCAGGAAGGCAACACCGGTCTGATGCGGGCGGTCGACAAGTACGAGTATCGCCGGGGCTACAAGTTCAGCACTTATGCCACCTGGTGGATTCGGCAGGCGATCACACGGGCCATCGCCGATCAGGCTCGGACGATTCGCATCCCTGTGCACATGATCGAGACGATGTCCAAGCTGCGGAACGTCTCGAAGAAGCTGCTCCAGGAAAAGGGGCGCGAGCCGACTTACGAGGAAATGGCCAAGGCGGCCGGCATCACCGTCGAGGAGGCTCGCCGGGTGCTCAAGATCAGCCGCCATCCGATCTCGCTCGATCGGCCGGTGGGGGAAAGCGAAGACAGCTACTTCGGCGAGTTCATCGAAGATGACTCGTGCGAGTCGCCGGTCAACGCCGCCACGCACGAGATGCTCAAGGACAAGATCGACCATGTCCTCAAAACGCTGACCTACCGCGAACGGGAGATCATCAAGCTCCGGTACGGCCTGGGGGACGGCTACACCTACACATTGGAAGAGGTGGGCCGCATCTTCAAGGTCACTCGGGAACGCGTCCGGCAGATCGAGGCCAAGGCGGTCCGCAAGCTCCAGCATCCGGTGCGCAGCCGCAAGCTGGAAGGCTTCCTGGACGGCTCACTCCGTCAGACCAAGTAGCCTGCGGGCCTAATCAGAATCCGTTGGCTCAAGCAGAACAAGGGCGAAGGCAGTTTCGAGACTGCCTTCGCCCTTCTCCCATTGTCCATCATCGAATCTAACGAGACCGGTAGCTACGGCTTGCCCTCCCGAGCCTGCTGCAACAGCCGCAGAGCTGTCGGGCTATTGGGGACGATCTTGAGAGCGGCCTCGAACTCCGCGGCGGCTTCGGCGAACTTCTGCTCTTCTAGCAGCTTCCGCCCCGCTTCCAGCCGGACGTTGAAGGCGGCCCGGGTGACGGCAACCTGAGTGCCCGCATCCGTGGGCAGGAGGGCCAGCGCTGCCCGATACTCGACCAGCGCTTCGTCCCACTTGCGTTCACGCTCCAGAGCGGCTCCTGCTTGCATCCGCTGAGTATGCTCGGCCCGCGGATTGGCCCGGCCGGATGGCGCCGGGGTCGTCGGCACGCTCGGAGCAGTCACTGGCGGCCGAGACGGTGGCGTCGGACGGGTCGGGACGGGTCGGGTCGCGCCAGCCAGCGGAGTCGCCGACGGTGCCGTGGGCCGAGCCGGGCCAGGAGTCGGACGAGTGGGCAAGGGCCGCGGCGCGGTCGGTCTGGTCGGGGTGGTTGGCGCTGCCGGGGTGGCAGCGGCTGCCAGCCCTTGCTCCGCGAGTCTGAGACCCGCGGTGGCGCCCGGGAGATCGGGCTGGATGGCCAGCACGTCCACGAAGGCCTTGCGTGCTTCCTCGAACTGGCGACCGCGGAGCGCCGCCTGGCCGCGCATGAGTAGCCCAGCGATCCGCTGCCGCTGTTGTTCGGCTTCGGCCCGGGCCTCGGCTTCCGCCTTGGCTTTGGCTTCGGCTTCGCGCCGCCGCTGCTCTTCCTCCCGGGTCTTGCGTTCGGACTCCTCTCGGACCCTGCGTTCTGTCTCCGCCCGTTGACGACGTTCGGCTTCGATCCGAGCCTCGGCTTCTGCCTTGGCCTTGGCTTCGGCTTCACGCCGCTGTTGCTCTTCCTCCCGGGTCTTGCGTTGTTGGTCATCAGCGACGCGCTTGCTGGCCATGCCATAGAGCAATTGGGCGTTCGAGTCGCCGGGATAGAGTTCGACCGCTTCCTTGAGGAGCTTGGCGGCTTCCTCGAAGGAACCATCCTGCATCGCCTTTCGGCCGGAGTTCATGAGTTCCTTGAAACGCTCTTCCTTAGCCTTCTCCTGCTTTTCGGCTTCGGCTCGAGAAGCGGCGGCCTCGGCGGCCCGTTGCGACTGAAGCTCAGCCCGAAGGGCCTGCACATCCCGCTGCAGTTGACCCATACGCGGATCGGCCGGGGCCTGCCGCAGGGATTGGGCCAGCAGCCTCTCCGCCTGGGGGAGGTTCTTGGCGGCCAGGGCGGCCTGGCACTCGGCGATCAGCCGCTCGGCCGGGTCGGGACGAGTGCCGCCAGGACGCGGAGCAGGTCCGGTGGGCCGGGCGGTAACGGCCTGGCGTGCGGTCGCAATCTGCTGTTTGAGGGCCAGGGCCGGTGCGTGACCTGGCCGCATCTGCAATGCCTGCTGGAGGTAGAGATCGGCGGCTTCGAACTGTCGGGCACTGGCACTGGTACGAGCGAGTTCCAGAAGTTCCTTGAGCCGGGGCTCTTGGGCGGCTGCTTCCTGCTGGAGCCGAGCCTGGGTCGCCGCCTGCTCCTGGGCTACCTGGACGCGGCTGGCCAGGGCCTGAGCCTCTACTTCATCCGGACGCAGCTCCAGGGCCTTGCGAATGGCGGTAAGTGCCTCGGCATAGTCCTTCTTGGCCTCGGCCTGCCGAGCGGCGACCAGCAATCGCTGATACTCCGACTGCCGGCGCGACTCGGCCTCAGCCCGGCGGCGGTTCTGAGTTTCGGAGTCGGCCTGTTCGCGGATCCGCCGCTGCACGGCCTGCAGCCCGGTCTGAACGTCGTCGGTACGGTAGAGCTTACCCGCTTCCTCGAACTTTGCCTGGGCCACGGTGAACTGCTGTTGCTCAAGTGCGGTCCGGGCCTCGGCCAGGGTCTTTTGATAGAGGTCCCAGTTACGCCGGGCCTCGGCCTCCGCCTGTTCACGGCGGGCTTGCTCTTCGGCCAACTTCTTCTCCAGCGCGGCGAGCTTAGCTGCGTCTTCCTTGCGGGCGGCGGCCTTGGCCTGTTCCATCAGTGCGGCTGCCAGAAGACGTTCGACTTCCTCGGTCCGGCGTAGTTGCCGAGCGGTTTGCAACATGCTCACGGCAGCGTCCCAGTTGTTCTGGGCCGACTGGCGCTGGGCGTCGTCGAGCAGTCGCTGGTAGGCGGCCTGATCTGCTTGTGCAAGGGCGGCCCGGCGGGCCTGGTCCGCTTCGGCTTGGGCACGCTGGGCGGATTCCCATTGGGCTCGGGCGGCGGCCGCTTCACGCTCGCGCTGCTGCCGGGCCTCGGCCGCTCGCTGCGCCGCCAAGGCTGCGGTCTGGTCGCGCTGCCGAGTGGCCCATTGGGCCCGGACGCCAGCGAGTTCTTGGATCAAGGGGTCCGAGGGGGCCAGGGCGACGGCACTTTCAAAGAGTTCGATGGCGACGGTGAAGTTCTGGCCGCGTACCGCCACTCGAGCCTGGACGACGAGTTGCTCCTGGGCCACGTGCCGCTGCTGCACGAGCAGAGGGGGCGGAGCGGCTCGCATGGCCGCGAGCCGAGCCTGTTCGGCGGCGAGGGCCAGTTCTGCCTGGCGGCGGGCATGCTCGGCGGCGAGCGCCTGTTGCCGTTCCCACTCACGCCGCCGGGCTTCTTCCAGCGCAAACTGCTGGGCCAGGTCCTGGGCCCGCTGCCACTCCACGCCGATGCGAACATCGAATGGACGGTTCTTGCGTAGGGTGCCAAACAGCTCAATGGCCACGCTGAAACGCTGCTGGGACAGAGCCTGCTGTGCCTCCAGAAACATCCGCTCCTCGGCGAGCAGCCGCTCCTGTTGGGCCTGGTGTTCCGCGGGCGACATGAGGGTGAGAGCGGCCAGGGGGCCCAGGCTGGGCCGAATCCCGGCTGGAGACACAACCACGATCTCCCCACGTCCCGCCATGGTGCCAAACTCGGTGTCCACCATCACAGTCAGCAATGAGATACGGCCGTCGGGCAAGGTCTGTACGGCACCGAGCACCAGGAAGCGGGCCCCGAGCGCCCGTCCCAACCAGCGCCGGGCTTCGAGATTGAAGACCAGGTCATGAACGGTAATGCCGAGCCGACCCATGTACCAGTAGAGCTGGCCACGATCGACGACTTCCATCGCCGGCATGAAGTAGGGTGCAAGCTGCTCAGGCAGCCAGCCACTCAGGCTGGGCGGCAGGATACGCGGATCGCCGGCCACCTGGAAGTTGACCACGGCAACTCGGGGAGGCGGCGGAGGCAGGATCACACTCGGCGGGGGCAGATGCGGCCGACAGTTGTTGACCCGGACGAGGATCTCCGTGTGCTGCGGTGCCAGGTTGAGAGCCAACTGGTAGTGGGTATGGGCATCTCGGAACTGGCCCCGGCGGAAGAGGTTGTCGCCCAGTTCAAGCTGGATGGCCAGCATACGGTCGCGGAAGGGGCCGGCCGACAGGGCGGTCACCTGGACGCTGGCACCGGCTGGGGGCGGCTGGGCGGGCAACTGCAGGACGGCCTGAAAATCGAGCGGGCCCAGCACCGGCGGGACCGGCGAGGAGACGACGATCGGAGCGGGCAGCGGTGCCTGGGGCTGGAACACCGGAGGCGGCGGCAGGGTGGTGAAGACCGGCTGTGGGGGCGGTGGGGCGGTCCGGCGGAGTTGATCCTGCTCGTAGGCCATTTGCTCTTGGTCGGACATGAGCAGAAGGCGGGCCAGTTCCGGCGCCCGGCGCATGGCCTCTTGGGGGCTGGCTGCGAGCAGCCTGCCGGTCTGGACCACCAGGCCGGTCCGCACGTCGACCAGCCGGGCCTGGACGGTGATGCCGCTCAGCGGGGTGATGCTGCCCACAACCAGGAAGCGGACGCCCGCCAGCCGCCCGAACTCAGCCCGGGTGCGAGGGTCGGTACCGAGCATGGCCCCTTCGAGCTTGTGCTCCTGCAGCACCTGGTTGATGTGGCTCCGTTCCACGAGATCGAAGCGGCTGCGGAAGGCGGGGAGCAGTTCGTCGGCAAAGGTGCGGCCCAGCAAGGCCGCGCCCAGGTCGCCACGCAATTCGAACTCGGCGACGGCCAGCCGGTCACGCCGCGACTGGAGGGCCAACTGGCTGCGAGTGATATCCTGGCGAATTTGGGGGGTATCCCAAGCGGCAGCGGCTTCCTCGAAGGAGGCCAGCGCCAGTTCGAGTTGCTGGGGATCGCCTTGCAGGGCCAGGCCACGCTCCCGGGCCGAGTCGTATCGAGTCAGGACGACCTTGACCGCGTCATGCTTCTGCCTCAGGGCGGGCTCATCGGCGACTTGCAGAAGCTGGTCCAGTGCCAAAGCGGCAGCCCGGTAGTTCTTCGCACTCAGAGCCTCTTCCGCTTGCTGGCGGTATCGGTCGCGCCGAGCGGCGGCATCCTTCGCCTGAGCCGACAAAATGGCATCGGTCTGCCGCTTGAGACGGAGCAGGGGCTCGGCATCGTCCGTGCCGCCATATTCACGCAGGGCCTGGCTCAACAGGCGGTCGGCGTCTCCGACCTGACCACGCTCCAGCATGGCCTGGATGGCCAGTGTGGTGCCCTGGGCCGCCGCGTGCCGGCCCTGGAGAGCACGGACCCGGGCCATTTCCTCGCGGATGGCGTCGGTGTCACGGAGCTTCTGGGCGTTTTCGAGGGCGACCAGAGCGGCAG
>CALLZJ010000058.1 GCA_937858435.1 uncultured bacterium | reverse complement strand
ATCTCGGCGGTGTTCCAGTGGGAGAGGCCGGCCATCGCCTTGACTTCACGCTCGAAGCGGCGCAGTTGGGCGGGGTCGCCGGCTTGCTCCGGCCGGATCAGCTTGACCGCGCAGGGACGCTTGAGCAGGCGGTGCTCCGCCAGCCAAACCGCCCCCATGCCGCCCTCGCCAAGGAGTTCCTTGAGCTGATATTGGCCCAGGCGCTTGGCCTCGAAGGCTTCTTGCCGCAGCCGGCCGATGCGATAGCTACCATAAAGGGCTGCCACAAAGCCGATGAGCATGAACCGCAACAGATAAAGCAAAAGGGGTGCCAAGGAGCGCTGGGCCGTCTCGGGGACGTTGATCCAGGCCAGCACGGCGATCACGAACGGCATCAGCGCCAGCGCGCCGAGCACAGCCGTGCTGCGGCGTGGCGTGTTGGGAATGATCACTGCATAGGCGAACATCAGACAGGTCCAATTCAGACAGCAATAGGCGTACGTGAAGCGGACCAACGTGTCCGGCTGGCCTGCCAGGTCGACCCAGGCGTCGAGGAAGACGAAGTAGTCGTTGAAGGCAAACTCTGTGGCCAGCGAGCCGACCACGAATAGCTCGATTCCTCGCAGAGACATGAGGCTCAAATGGGGCCGCAGCCGCAGCCAGAGGAGGGCGCCGGCATAGCCCAGGGCCACCACGGTCCGGACGGTCAGCATCGTCGGGTTGGGCGTGATGAAGTCCGTGACGAAGTACAGGACCAGGTAGGTGACTTCGCCCAGCAGCGCCAAGATGACCCCCACGAGCAAGCGCGGCCGAAGGAGGTGGCGCAGTTCTTCGCTTTCGCCATCCTCGGTGCCGGTGATGAAGGCCACCCAGGAACGCATGCCCCGGCCGCTGGAGCGGGAACGGAGCGAATCGCGGGACGCCACGACGGCCGTGACCGCGTTGGCATCGGCAGCGCTGGAGCGCGGCGCCGGGGCGTCCCAGCGCGTGTTCAGCCAGTCGCCGCCGTCACGCCCGGAGTCTGCGGCCGGGGGAAGGGCCGGAGGAATGGGGGGATCAGATGAAGACATAACGAAGTCGGATCGGTCCGCCGGGGTCTGGCCAGCGGCTAACCACGAGCGCACCGCTGTCCACCAAGTAGAACAAAAGGCGGCCCGGATGGCTACCCAAGTCGTGAGAAAATGAGCATCCACCGGACTTCACCCGAGCGTCCGGCCGAGTCCCCGATGGCTTTGGCTCATTGACAAGTCGTCAACTGGCGATATAAATGAATAAGGAGATTGTCATGCCCAAGACCGCCGTCGCCCGCCGAGCCCCGCTGCTCGACGTCGAGGCCCTGAACCAGGCGGCCGAGTGCCTCAAAGCCCTCGCCCATCCCCACCGCCTGCGAATCGTGCAATTGCTGTTGCGCGATCGCTATACCGTCGGTGAGTTGGCTGAGGCGTGCGGCATCCAAAGCCACCTGGCCTCCGAGCATCTGCGTCTGATGCAGCGGTGCGGCTTCCTGACCAATCGCCGCGAGGGACGCAAGGCCTACTACGAGATCGCAGAGCCGCATCTGGCCAACATGCTTGCCTGCATCGAGGCTCGCTTCGGCCCGAAGGCTGACGATTGACTGCCGCGAACCGAATTCGACGAGGCTGCCATGACTCCCCGTGACCAAGCTGCCGATCCCATGACGGCCCCTGCCCTGCCTGCTCGTCCGCCTCGAAACGTGAAAGGGCGTGCCATGGATGTTCTGATTTTGCTCGGCATCTTTGCTGGCTGGATTGTCCTCCAGATTTGGGTGCTGCCGCGGTTCGGCATCCAAACCTGACTGAGCGGATCGTGCGGGCCGAGTTCGGCCCCCCAGCAGCAAGTGCCAGCCCCCGTCGATAATCCAGTGAGCGGCACCGAACCCGGCTCTCCCAACCAGGCGTCGAACTGACGCTCGGTCGCAAGTAGACCACCTCAAGATCGCCGTCGGCCTGAGTTTGGCCGCAAGCAGTCGGCGGTGGCTAAGTCTAGAAAAGCACCTGAAAGCGGAGGCCCGGCTGGATCGCCGTGTTCAGACCCACCGTGCTTGGGCGTGCAATCTGCACGTCGGCCGTCAGCCGGGCCCACGGAGTGACGGCGAAGTTGTAGAACAGTTCCACTCCGTACTCGTCGCGCTGCGGGTTGAACGGCTGCGTGAGGGACTTGAAGTAGTCGCTGAGACCGAGGTAGAAGATTCCCACCCCAAAAGTGTCAAGGGTACGGCCAGGGAGCATGCACCGCCCGCCCAGGCCGCCATTGGCCACATACCGAATCGGGTTCGGGTTTCCGTCCGAAACGCCGAATTGCCCGAACAGTCCCCAGTGCCGTTCTTCATCACATGCGTCGACCCAGAGCGACTGATAGAAGTTGGTGTAGACGCACCACGATCCGGACTCGGTCGGGGCCACAAGGGCCAGTGCCGGAACGTTCTTAAGAACTTGGCTAATGATGTCCAGGTAAGCGGCCGGGTCCAGCGACCGATAGCGAGCACTACTCCAGGTGCCGCCGATGTTCAAAAGAGCTGGACTTCCAAAGGGCTTCCCACGAAGGACTAGGTCCGGGACCAAGACCGCACCGCGGGCGTAGAGGTCATCCAACCCCCGGGTGGCGCGTTCCTCGGGGTCGAAAACGGTGAGCGTGAACAGCGGCTCGCCTTCCTCCAGGATTGCAAAGCCCACGCCTGCCGTCGAGTAGGGGATCGTCCGGGCGGCGATCGGATTGAAGACCAGCGATGTGTTCATGAACCCTGCGAGTCCGGGCTTGTTCGTTATGAGCCCAGGGCTGTACCGCAAGGGATATTCGTCGAGGGTGTTGATCTTGCCGACGTAAACGGCGAACTTCTCCGACAGGGCCTGGGTGATTTTCAGCCCCGTCAGAGAGGTCACGTTCGCATCAGGCTCGGGAAAGCTGAGCGGAGTGTTGCTGGGGGCGATCAACCCGTCGATCTCGTTGATCGACCTCCCATAGCGGGTTTCGGCATGAAGATCGACGAACAGTCCCTGCCAAAGTCCGAGCTTGCCGCCATCGAGGTTGAACAAGTAGTCGAGTTTGCCGCCGAAACGGAACTGCTGCTCTTCACCACCGCGGGCTACGCCTTGATAGAACTGGGTGGCGAAGAGGTCGAAGTTCAGACCCTGGTCGGCGAGCGCTGACCGCGCGCCCCACCAGTCGCCCGTCAGTCGCGGCCGGGTGAAAAGGTCTCCGGCATAGGGATGGGGTGCCGTGGCACCGGGCTCGAACAGTGCCTGCCCAGGCAGGAAGATTCCTGCAGGTGCTTGGACTGCCGCATTCGACTCGGTTGGACCAGACGCCGTACTCGAATCGGGCCCCTGCCCCAGGCTCCTGTCATTGGCCACCAGGGCAAGTGCAAGCGAAGCGAGTACGAAGCACCAGGGTCGAACTCGCATGACGCTGGCCCTGCTGTGCTAGGACGAGTCCGGACAGTGTAGACCATATCGGCACCCGCTGCCCTCAAACTGATGAGAATCCCTGCTCGATGAGTGGCATGATCGGAATCGAAAAGGCGCTAGGCCAGGTCATAGAATGGCCGCTATGCCGCGGCAGTTTGCCCCTCGTTACCTGATGTTCTCCGGCACGTACCAGTGCAACCTGGCCTGCCCCCACTGCTGCGTGCCCATCGAGTGGCCGGACCGGCTCGAAGTCGCCGTTGCCCTCCGCTTCCTCGAAGAGGCCCATGCCTTGGGCATCCGCGAGGTCGGCTTCACCGGCGGGGAGCCCCTCCTCTATCCTGAGTTCCTCGAGGCCATGACACGCCGGGCCGCTCAACTGGGCATGACCTTCGACAAGGTTCAGACCAACGGCGTCTGGCATGACTCAGGCCCGGAGTTGCGGGCGATCTTGACGCGGCTGCAGCGAGCCGGCTTCACCGGTCGCCTCGGCCTCAGCGTCGACAAGTTTCATCATGCACCGGCAGCGGGTAGCGCCCCGCCTCGCATCGAACAGGTCGTTGCCTTCTGCCGTATGGCTCGGGACGTCTTTGACCGCGATGACATTGTCTCCCTCGCCTACGCCAGCCGGGCTCCGAACTTGGGGCTCGAGCCCATCTACCGACTCGCGGAACATCTGGACGCCATAGTGGAGTGGTCTCCCGTTCTCCGTCGCTACTTAGTGGTCAGCCTGGACCTGAGCATGACCTGCCATTGGAACCATCTAGCGCCAGTGGAGCGGGCCGAAGACCTGGCCGACGGCTGGGATGGCACCTGGTTCGCCGAAGATTACTGTGAAGGGCCGGGTCAGGCACTGGTGGTGACGCCGCGGGGAGAGGTCAAGCCGTGCTGCGGCTATGCCTCGGATCTGGACCAGCTCACGATCGGCAACATATACACCGACTCGGCCGCCGAGATCATCGCTCAGGCAAGGGCCCATCCCTACGTGGGGCGGATTTTCAGTTCCGGCCTGACGGCGATCAAGGACGAAATCCTGGCCCGTGACCCGGCCGCGCTGCCAGGCCCCACGTCCAACCAGTGCTTCTTGTGCTGGTACATCCTGACCCGCGGACTGGCCGCCGGCGTCGGCGGCGGCGGGGGCCAGATCGGAGCCTGGACAACCCCGCAGGCCAACTTCCAAGGAGAGCGGCTCCAGCTTGCGGTGCGGAGCCGCGGCTAGCCCGATTCGCCATCCGCTTAACCGAGATTGAACCATGGAACTTGCAGGAAAAGTCGCCATCGTGACCGGGGCCAGTCGGGGCATTGGCCGAGCGATCGCCATGAAGCTCTCTGCCGAGGGGGCTGATCTCGTCCTGGCTGCCAAGACCATGGAGCCCGATTCGCGTCTGCCTGGCACCCTACCCGAAGTGGCGGCGGCCGTCGAGAAGCTGGGACGCAAGGCCCTCGCCGTCCGCACCAATGTCCGCGAAACCGCCGATCTGGAACGGCTCGTCGCCGAAACGCTGCGGGTCTTTGGCCGAGTGGACTACCTGATCAACAATGCCGGTGCCCTGTGGTGGTATCCGGTGGCCCAGACCCCACCCAAGAAGTTCGATCTGGTCATGGAGGTGAACGTCCGGGCGGCCTTCATCCTGTCACACCTGGTCGTGCCGGCCATGATCGCCCAGAAGTCGGGCCATATCGTCAACATGTCGCCGCCCATCGACTTCGACGTGCTGCCTGGCCGCGTCGGCTACCTGATTTCGAAGTTCGGCATGACGATGCTGGCCATGGGGCTGGCCGCGGAGTTGGCACCGCACGGAGCGACGGCCAATGCCCTTTGGCCACGCACCATCATCGAAAGCCAGGCCACCATCAACTTCGGGCTTGGGGATCGCAGCCAATGGCGCGACGCTTCGATCATGGCTGACGCCACGTTCGAACTGGTCCGGCACCAGCCCGCCAAGCATCGGGGCCAAGCGCTGCTCGATGAAGACGTGCTCCGAGGTGCAGGCGTCACCGACTTCGGCCAGTACGCCTGCGTGCCCGGCTCCGAGCCGGCGGAGCTGACTTGGAAGCTGGATGCCGGGCAGTCCCCGCATAAGGCCTAGCCCGCACTCCTGGGCACGGCAGCTAGCGCCAGCGGCCTCGGGTGTAGGTGTAGCCCACCCCGAAGTACATGGGGGGCGGCGGCGGGGCCGGCTCGACGAAGATCACCGAAGGCTCCTGCACCACGACGTGCCGCGGCGGACGCCGGCCCCGCTCGAGCATCGCCTGAATCACTCGTTCGCTCACGCCGTGCTGCTTGGCGGCTACAATGTCCTGCGACGTCAACTGAAACACCGATCGCGTTGAACGCATTTGGGCGATGATCGTCTCGTCGGCGACACCTTGCTGCGTCATGTAAAGCACGTCCTGATAGGTCATCGGGCCCGGCATGGTTGCGGCGATGCGCGCCGCGTTCTGCCGTTCCATCTCGTCATGACTCGCGCCGATCAGTCCGCCGGTCACTGCTCCCAACCCCGCGCCCACCAGCGCGCCTGCACCGGCATTCCCCGTCTGGGAGCCGATCAGCGCACCGGTCGCTCCACCCAGGAGGCCCCCGACGCCCGCCCCGGTTTCCGTGTGGGTTGCGCAGCCGCTCAGGGCGGCAACCATCAAGAGGCAACTCGGCAAAGCCAGCGTACGCATGTCGCAATCGCTCCTCTACTCGAACGGTCGGCGAATGGGGGCGCGTCGTCCATATCGGCCAACGGTGCCGGCCTGCCGCACCCATTCCGCCCATGAGTCCGCTCTATGCCAAATGGTCCGACCGCTGTCAAGCAGCAGCGCGATGCGACGGGGGAATCTTGGCAGCCTGGGGGCTGTACGGCGGCCGAGGCGTGTGGCGCGGCTGGCCTCATCTGAAACGTGTGGCTCGTTTCATCTCCTGTGCGCCAGGCTGGTGAGCCAGAGGGGGGAGCTTTCAGTTGCGAGAGCGCACCCCAATCACTTTCTGGGCGAGCTAAACAAGAGATCGGAAGAGCACACGTCTGAACTCCAGTCA
>CALLZJ010000057.1 GCA_937858435.1 uncultured bacterium | reverse complement strand
GGTCTGGTCGCCACGGAGGAGGGCGGCAAGGTCGGCGTGGCCAGCCTTCTCCGCCAGTCGAACCGCCGTCGAGCCGTCGTCGGCCGGCAGATGGCGATCCGCGCCATGCTCGAGCAGCAGCGCGGCGATCTCTTGCCGGCCATGCACGGCAGCAGAGTGGAGCGGCGTCCAGCCTCCCTTCTGCTGCACGTTCGGCTGGGCACCGGCATCCAGGAGGCGTTGCGTCAGCCGCCGTGCCAGCTCCGCATCCTTCACCGACAGGGCACTGTGCAGCGGGCGGACCTGCATGGGGTTCCGCGCGGCGGCATCGGGGTCGGCACCATGCCGGAGCAGCATGTCGACCAACTCCTCACGCCCAAAGTAGGTTGCCAGCCCCAGCAGTGAGAAGCCGTCCGGTGCATAGGTGCGGGGCAGGTTCGGGTCGGCGGCGATGAGTTCGGCCACGGCTTCGGTGCGACCGAGGGCGATGAGTTCAGCCGCACCCAGCGGCGCTCCCCATTGTTCAAGCTTCTCCACGAGACCACGCTGCCCGCAATAGAGGGCGTACAGAATGGGTGTGGTACCGCTAGGGTGAGGCCGATGGAGCAGACGGGGATCGGATTCGACCATTTCCTGCAGGGCCACCAGGTCGGCCGCTTTGATGGCGGCATAGAGCAACTGCGTGGAGATGCTGATGCCCCGAACCGCCGCCAGCAGTTCGGGACCGACCCAGGCGGCGGCTTCCTGGCGAAACTCGTTCTCGCTTCGGGGCGAGGGCAGCCAGCCGTGCCGCACGGCCAGCCACAACCATTGGGCCAACTCCGAGAGCCGGGCCGACTCTTCAGCCTCCAGAGGGAACGTGGCCACGAGCCGGCAAGCGACCGGCGCCCCGGGCTCATGCCAGAAGGGGACGGCCACCAGCGGGCGCGGCTCTTCTCCCTGGCGCGGATGCAGTAGCCAAAGCGGCGCCAGGTCCGGCACCTGACTCGCGATGTCCTTCACGTGAGGGCTGATGTAGGGGTAGATGACCTCGGCGGTGGCGAGCGGTCCCACCCAACCGAGCGCATAGCGGGTGGCAGCTTGCGGCCCCAGTTCCTGCAATCTTGCTTGGGCAGCGGACTTTAGCTCGTCGGCGGTACTCATGGGCGACTCGGAGTCCTCACAGCGCGGTCCTACAGGAGCCGCGTGGGCCAACCCTCAACCATGCGTGTTCAAGTAGTCGATCATCTGCCGCAGCCGGCCAACCTTCTTCTTGTCGAAGTGGAAGCGGAGCCGGGGCAAGTGGGCGATGTGGGTATCGGACGCTTCGGCGGGCAGAGCGGCCGTTTGCTCGAAGCGGCCAGAGGCCAGCACGTCGCCGAACTGATCATGAAGCGCGTCCAAGAGCGGCGGCGTCAGCTCCCGGTGGAGCCGCATCACGGCATCGTCGCCGACGTAACGCATGCTGTGGTAGACCCGGAAGAAACCGAGCACTTCCTGAACGGCGGTGTCGACCGAGTCGGTGATCCGGAAGAGCGACAGGTCGGCTGGGCTGATGTACCCATAGGAGAGCAAAGTCTCGGTGACGAAGGCGAGCCAATGCTTCCAGTAGTCGCCGCCCGGCTGCTCGACCAGGACGATGGGAATAATGGGGCTCTTGCAGGTCTGGATGAGCGTGAGCACCTCGAAGGTCTCGTCGTGGGTGCCGTAGCCACCGGGGAAGACGGCCACGGCTTGGCTCTCCTTGAGCAGCATGAGCTTGCGCGTGAAGAAGTACTTCAGATGCACGAGGCGATTGCTGCCGGAGACGACGTGGTTGGCGGCCTGCTCGAAGGGCAGCAGGATGTTGACGCCGAGGCTATGGTCGACGCCGGCGCCGACGTGGCCCGCCTCCATGATGCCTGGCCCGGCTCCGGTGATGATGAGATAGCCCTGGGCGACGAGTTGCCGGGCGAACTCGACGCACTGCTGGTAGCTGGGATGGTCGGCGGGGGTGCGGGCCGACCCGAAGATCGTGATCTTGGGCTGATGGCGGTAGTGCGAGAAGACCTTGAGGGCATAGCGCAGCTCGCGCAGGGCGGTAGCGACAAGCTTGACGTCGGCCCGCGTGGCGCGGTCGCGGAGAAACTTCTCGGCGGTGGACTTCATCTGCTCGATGAAGTGTTCGAAGGTGTGGGGCGGCGCTCCGGCGGGAGGCGTGGCGCCCGTGGCCGGCGGCACAGGAGGCTGAGACATGTTCACCAACGCATAGGCTGGGCGGCATGAACGCCGCGGTCTGCATCGTGCATGGCCAGACCCACGCGGGGTCAGACCGACTCCTAGAGCGCCAGGGCGTTCACCGCCTCTTCGCGCGTGTCATAGATGGCCCAGATCGTGTCCAGGGCCGTCACTTCCAACAGCTCTCGGGCCCGGGGCGAAACCCCGCACAGCACCATTTCACCGCCCTGCTGCTTGACCAGCTTGTGGCACCGCAGCAGCAGCGAGAGAAACACCGAGCCGAAATAGGACACCTGTGCCAGGTCGACGATCACGCCGGCCGCGGGCTCGCGCTTGAGCGGCTGGAGTACGATCTCGGCGGCCTGCTCGATCAACTCCCATTCCATCGATTCAACTTCGTTGGTGGGCTCGATGATCGCCAACTCGCCTTGGCGCTTGATCTGGATGACGCCGGACTTCGTCGGACCGGACGGGGTCGACATGCACATCTCCCAGGGCTACGTGCGAATCTCCGTCCACTATGGTACCGGCCGGGTTGCACGCTGCCTAGCGTAAACTGTGCTTTACCGTGTCACGTTTTGGCCCGTCGTCTGGCCCCGCCGCCGGTGAACGACTTGGCCAGGCCTGCATAAGATGCCTCAAGCGGTCCGCCCCGGCGTCGGCCGCCCACTGCCTCGCCCCTTGCCTGGCCGACCCCGAGGTGCCCATGCCCGCTCGTTCCTTCGTCGACGTCGCTGCCGATTCCCCCTTCCCACTGCAGAATCTGCCCTATGGCGTCTTCCGACCCAAGGCCGGAGGCGAACCGCGGATGGGCGTCGCCATCGGCGATCAGATTCTGGACCTCTCCGTCCTGGCCGAAGTCGGTCTGCTCACCGCGCCGCTCCTGCCCGGCCGCCACGTCTTCCAAGCCACGACGCTCAACGCCTTCATGGCCCAGGGGAAGCCTGCCTGGAAAGCCACCCGGGCCGCTCTTACCCAGCTTCTCTCCGCCGAGGAACCCACCCTCCGCGATCAGGCCGACCTGCGGGCCCGCGCCCTCGTCCCCCAGGCCGAGGCCGATATGCTCCTGCCCTGTGCCATCGGCGACTACACCGACTTCTACTCCAGCCGTGAGCATGCGACCAACGTCGGCATCATGTTCCGAGGCAAGGAAAACGCCCTGATGCCGAACTGGCTCCACTTGCCCGTGGGCTACCACGGCCGGGCCAGTTCGGTGGTCTTGAGTGGCACCGACCTTCATCGCCCCAGCGGCCAAGTCAACCCCACCGATGCCCCTCAGCCGAGTTTTGGCCCCAGCCGCAGCTTGGACTTCGAGTTGGAGATGGGCTTCTTCGTCGGACCAGGCAACGAACTCGGGCGGCCCATCCGAATCGCCGAAGCCTGGGACCAGATCTTTGGCCTGGTGCTGGTCAACGACTGGTCTGCTCGGGACATCCAGCGCTGGGAATACCAGCCGCTCGGCCCTTTCCTGGGCAAGAGCTTCGGAACAACGATCTCGCCCTGGGTAGTGACGCTGGAGGCGCTCGAGCCCTTCCGCTGTGCCGCCCCGCCGCAGGAGCCCGCGGTGCTTCCCTACCTCCGCGACAGCCAACCCGGAGCGTTCGACATCCAGTTGGAGGTGCAGCTCCAGTCGGCTCGGATGGCCGCCCCTGCCGCCATCTGCCGGTCCAATTTCAAGCATCTCTACTGGAGCATGGCCCAGCAACTCACGCACCACACGGTCAACGGCTGCAATCTGCGGCCAGGGGACCTGCTCGCGTCCGGTACGATCAGCGGGCCAACGCCCAACTCGCTTGGCAGCATGCTCGAACTGGCCTGGAAAGGCACTCGGCCGCTCACCCTGCCCGGCGGGGAGAGCCGCAGCTTCCTGCAGGATGGCGACCGTGTTATCATGACCGCATGGTGCCAAGGTGACGGCTACCGAATCGGCTTCGGTTCGGCGGTCGGTACGGTGCTCCCGGCCTTGCCCGTCGAAGGCATCTAACCCGTGCTTGCTTGGAGGCCGGCTGCATGGCTTCGGTCGACCCCCCTTCCGACGCACCGCTGACGTCGCGTCTACCCGGCCACCCTTCGGAGTCCGGCTCGGACGGCCCCCCGCCATCGCCAACCACGGCGGGGCCGGCGACGTGGCTCGACGCGGACGCCCTGGGCAGCGTGGACCGGCATGTGCCGCCGGGGCCTGACGCCGTCCGCCTCACCATGCCGAGCATCCCTGGCTACGAGTTGCTGGCCGAGCTGGGGCGCGGCGGCATGGGCGTGGTCTACCTGGCCCGCGACGAACGGCTCAAGCGGCAAGTGGCGATCAAGATGCTCCCCGGTAGCGTGCTCACCATGCCGGAAGACCAGGTCGTGCGCTTCCGCGCCGAGGCCGAGGCCATCGCCAAGCTAACGCACCCGGGGATCGTGCAGATTTACGACTTCGGCACGGCCTCGGGACAGCCCTACTTCGTCCTGGAGTTCGTGGAGGGGGGGACGTTGCGTGACTGGGCCAAGGGTCGCCCCCAAGATCCGCGCTGGGCAGCCGACCTTCTGGCTCATCTCGCCGACGCCATGAACTACGCCCATGATCAGGGCATCATCCATCGCGACCTGAAGCCGGCGAATGTACTGCTCGGAAGAGGGGGTGCCAGGCCAGGCAGCGGCCTGGTGGCGGCGCCCCTACCGGACAGCCCGCCCGCGCCCCGGGGCCAGCCGTCAGCGCCAGAGGGCAAGATGCCGCCGCTCTTGCCCAAGATCACCGACTTCGGTCTGGCCAAGTTCGACCGGCTGACGACCGAGGGAAATTCGGGACCCACGCCCACTCGGACGGGTGAAGTCGTGGGCACGCCCAACTACATGGCCCCCGAGCAAGCCCGGGGTGTCTCGGCCATTGTGACGCCGCTCGTCGACATCTACGCCCTGGGGGCGATTCTGTACGAGTTGCTCACGGGCCGGCCGCCGTACAACGCGCCGACTGCCATGGACACGCTCATGCAGCTTCTGCAGGAGGAAGTCGTGCCGCCCCGCCG
>CALLZJ010000056.1 GCA_937858435.1 uncultured bacterium | reverse complement strand
ATGGGGGCCCAGGTCATCCCCTACCTGACCCATCCGGACGAACGCGGGCTGATTGACGACCTGCTTACCCGCTGGCAGCACGCCGCCGACGGCGAGATTCTAAAGGCCGAGTACCGCCTGCGCCGGCGCGACGGCTCGTGGCGCTGGTTCCAATCGTGGGCCGTCGTCTTCGCCCGTGATTCATCCGGGGCGGTGACGCACATCCTCAGCAATGCCCTGGACGTCACCGAACACAAGTCGGCCGAGCTTGAACGGCAGCGCCAGGCGGAACTCCACCGCGACCTCGAGCAACGGATGGCCCAGGCCCAAAAGCTCGAAAGCCTGGGCGTCCTCGCCGGCGGCATCGCCCATGACTTCAACAACCTGCTCACGGCCGTGCTCGGAAATTCGGCCCTGGCCCTGATGCGGCCCGCCCTGGGCGGCGACCTGACCGATCTCTTGCAACAAATCCAACTCGCCGCCCAGCGCGCCGCCGAGTTGACCCACCAGCTCCTCGCCTACGCCGGCAAGGGCAAGATCATCATTCAGCCTCTGAGTGTGAACCAACTAGTCCAGGAAATGATGCGGCTGCTGGGCTCGATTGTCTCCCGGCAGGCGGTCTTCCAGCTCGACCTGGCCTCAGACCTGTCCCTGGTCGAGGCCGACGCCACGCAAATGCGCCAGATTCTGATGAACTTGATTACGAACGCCTCGGACGCTCTGGAAGGCCGCTCGGGCTCCATCGTCCTGCGCACCAGCAACGTCGAATTGACCGCCGTGGACCTGGAGCGAACGCTGCTGCACGACAGTGCCACCCCTGGCCGATACGTGCTGGTGGAAGTGCAGGACACTGGCTGCGGGATGGACGCCGCCACCCAACAGCGTATGTTCGATCCGTTCTACACGACCAAGTTCACGGGGCGCGGGCTGGGACTCGCCGCGGTGCTGGGCATCGTTCGCAGCCATCAAGGCACGCTGGCGGTCGAAAGCGAGCCCGGCCGCGGTACGACGTTCCGGCTCTACCTCCCGGCCAGCGACTTGCCGCTTCCAACTCCCGTTCACACCGTGCCGGTCCAGGCTGCCGCCGGCTCCATCCTCGTCGCCATCGAGGACAGCAGCGTCCGGGAGTTGACCCGGCGCCTCTTGGAGAAGTGTGGCTATCGACCGCTGCCCGTCCGCACCGGCCGTGAAGCCATCGAGCTATGCGCCCTCAAGAGTCAGGAAGTGGTCCTGGCCGTGATCGACCCCGCCCACCTGGGTCAGCCTCTGCCCGAGATGCTGTTGCGTCTGCGTGAGCAGCGTCCGAGCCTCGGGGTGGTCCTCATCGTCCGCGGCTTTAGTAGCGGACCGGAGCCCCCCGGCGACGTCGTGACGATCGAGAAACCCTTCAACCCCGCGAGTCTGATCCAGGCGGTGAAGGAGGCGCTGGCCCTAAAGGAAGTTCCCTTGAATGACGTCGCTGACGCGGCTGACTCAACAAAGCAGAATTCGATGGAGTAGAACGGCTGGACCTGACCTTGTGCCTTTTGCCCTGGCTGCCGAGGGGTTAGAATCAGTTGTCCGCTTCGGCTTGCCGTCGGCCCGTCGCTCCCCGGTTCTTGCGTGAAGGTAGCTCCATGAAGCCGATCGCCCTGGCAGTCAATGGTGCTTGCGGCCACATGGGTCGCCGGCTGGTCCAGGTCGCCGCCGCCGACCCCGAGTTTCGGATCGTGGCCGCCTGTGATGTGCCGGGGCATGCCCACGAGGGCGAGGACGTCGGCCACTTGTGCGGCCTGGCCGAACTCAAGGTTCGGATCGCCCCGGCCCTTCCGTTCGAGCCCCGGCCCGACGTCGTGATCGACTTCTCCTCGCCCCGCGGCACGATGTGGCTGCTCGGCG
>CALLZJ010000055.1 GCA_937858435.1 uncultured bacterium | reverse complement strand
CACATCCGTGATGGGAGCGAGGCTATGGAAGCGAACGACGACTTCATCCGGCATGAAAGGACGCTGGTCGAATGGCTTGGGTGCGTCGAAACCGCCGCCCCCGGCCCCGCCGCGGGACGCACTAGGAACGCAGCGGTCCTCCAAGACCTCGCAGACAAGGAGAGTGCGGGGACAGTGCGCGCGACGGCTCATAGTGCAAGCTCCAAAGCATGGACGCGGTGCCGCGATCGGCACCTCTCATGATTGACTAATAGGCTAACGGCGCGCCAACGCCCGGTCAATTACAAAACAGGCAAGACAGGCAGAAGGGGCGGAAGCTACGGGCTGGCCCCTTGCAGGCGCTCCGCTGGCCCCATGCACGTCACGCCACCGGTAGAACGGGATAGTCCGCGGGCTGCAGCGCATGGGGGACGAGGATGCCCGTACTCGGCTCTCGGTCGACCCGGATCGGATAAGGCAGGACGGGAGTCGTCACGCTCTTGATTGCGGACACGACATCGATCTTGTCCCGATACTTGCCTCCCCAGAAATCCGCGGTTTCCTTGGATCCCAGGCCCATTTCCTCGATGAGGAATACAACGTCGGCGGTGTGCATGAGAGCTTCGCCGCCCACGGGCATGCCCGTATCGCGAATCTGACCGATGCAAATGCAAGTGATGCCTTGCTCGTGATTGTAAGTCTTAAGGGCCGAGAGATTGTCGGCCGTGCGGTTCTTGGTCGGATCGAGCATGTTGAGCGAGTCGATGATCACGAAACGGATCTGGGCCTTCTCCACGAGAAAGCGGTATTTTTGGATGAACGCGTCCCAGGACGGATGGCGATGGTACTGGGCCTGCAAGACATAGAGGCGGTCGAGCACCTCGGCGGTGAAGCGCTTCTCGGGGAGCCCCGTCACCGACATGCCCACCTTGACAAGTCGTGAGCACAGATCGTCGCGGCCGACAGCCTCATCGTTGTGAAATCCTTCCTCGGCAACCACGAAGCCCACTGGGCAGCCTGTCCGGGCCACGTGGGCCAGGCCGGCCAGGGCGGAGCGCGTCTTGCCCTTACCTGGAGGACCGGCCAGAGCAATCGTACAGCCTTTGGGAACGCCGCCCAACGAGTGCTGCCGATCCTCCGTCAAGCAGAGATGGTCGAAGATCGAACCGATCGGCAACCCAAGCTGGCTCTTGACGCGCTGGGTCAGAGTCGCCGGACGAATGATGTCGGCATCGAGCCCACGGTCCGTCTCGGGGAGGGCGGCGGCGGGGGCAGCAAAGGGCAGGGCGGCCGGATCGACCATCGGGGCCGCCATGCCGCCGCCTGCCATCATCATCTGCATCATCTGCATCATGGCCATCATCGGGTTGCCCCCCATCATGGGGTTGGCCATGCCCCCAGCGGCTGACATGCCCATCGGCATGGCTCCCGTCATCCCGGCCATGGGCATGCCCATTGGCGCGGCCGGACTGAGCGGTGGCGCCGCCGCGGTGATGATCGGTGGGGCGGGAGCGGGACTCTCAGCCGGCTTGTCCGCAGTCTTCTTCTTGGCCATGGGCGACCTCGCATGTCGATTCTGAATCGCAGAGAATCGGAGCCTTGTCTATTCTCAAGCACCGGTCCGTTCGAGCCCTCGCCATTGGACCAGCCCTTCCAGGGCATAGAACTGCGGCAGGCCCAGCCGGTCGAAGAGCTCGGCCGTGTGCCGGTTGCGCTGCTCGGCCCGCTGCCAGAACTCTCGTTCATCCGCCCCACCCGGGAACATGGCCCGATCCTTCTGCGACTGATGCTTGAAGATGGCCATCTTCTTGCGCTCCATATCGTCGGGGCTGAGGGGCACGACCCGTTCCACCTCGTGCGGTTCCCATTCTTCCCAGGCACCGCGATAGAGCCAGGTCTCGGTCGTAAAGCCCTCGTGGGCGAGAATCCGTAGCGCACGGAAGATGGCATCGGCACAGACGCGGTGGGTGCCGTGCGGGTCGCTCAGGTCGCCGGCCACGTAGATTTGAGCCGGGGCCAATTGCCGAATGAGGTCGGCCGTGATGGCGACGTCGGCGTCGGTAATGGGGGCCTTTTCGATGGTCCCCGTGCGATAGAACGGCATGTCCATGAAGTGCAGCCGCTCGGGCTGGATGCCGACCGACAGGGCCGCCGCCCTGGCCTCGGTGGCACGGATCAGCCCCTTGATGTAGAGCACTTCGGCGACGTCCGCATGGCCTGGGCTCTTGGCTGCCAGCGATTGCCGCACCTGGTTGATCTTCGACTGAGTCAGTTCAAGGTCAATCTTGAAGTGGCGATTGAACTCGGCGACGAAGTCGGCGAAGCGCAGGGCGTCATGATCGAAGACGGCGATATTGCCGCTGGTCATGTAGGCGACGTGGACTTCGTGCCCCTGGTCGACGAGGTGGATCAGGGTGCCGCCCATGGAGATGACGTCGTCGTCGGGATGGGGACTGAAGACCAGTGCCCGGCAGGGGGTGGAGCCGCCGGGCTGGGTGCAGATCGTGCCATTCATCTCGTCAAAGACCCGGCGCGTCAGCCGCGACACGGGGCCATGCTCACGGATCAACTCGTAGAGTTCGTGAGTGCGGAAGTCGTCCTCCTGGAGCAAGAGGAGTGGCTTGGCGGCGGTGAAGCTGAGCCAGAGCACGGCCCGACGGACGAGCGGCGCGGTCCAGGCGACGGGCCCGAGTTTCCAGGGCGTCTGGACGGCGGCTAGCTTGCTGGCGACAGCTTCGTCCAGGATGAAAGTGGCGTCGCCATGCTGCTGCAAGTAGCTGGCCGTGATGGCGTCGCTCGGCTCGCATTCGATCGACCGCTGGGCGATGTCGGCCTTATGCTCGCCGAACGCCATGATGACGATCTTCTTGGCTTCCAGGATGGTGCCAACGCCCAGCGTGATGGCTTGCTGGGGGACGTTCTCCAGCCCAAAGAAGCCGCTGGCCGCGTCGCGCCGAGTCACGGGGTCGAGGGTGACCAGGCGCGTCCGGCTCTGGCGGGTCGATCCGGGTTCGTTGAAGCCGATGTGGCCGCTCCGGCCGATGCCGAGAATCTGGAAGTCGATGCCGCCCACGCGGCGGATCTTCTCCTCGAGGTCGGCACAATGCTCGGCGACGGCCTCGGGCGGCAGGTCGCCCCGAGGGATGTGGATGTTTCGCGCCGGGATGTTCAGGTGGCGGAAGAGGTGGGCGTGCATCCAGGCGTGGTAGCTATGGGGATCATCGGGCGGCATCGGATAGTATTCGTCGAGATTGAAGGTGATGACGCGACTGAAGTCGAGCCCCTCATCGCGGTGCAGCCGAATGAGCTCGCGGTAAAGCCCGATCGGCGTGGAGCCCGTCGCCAGGCCCAGGACGGTGGGCCGGCCCGCGGAGTTGTTCTGACGGATCAGGCTTTCGATCATGAGCGCGACATGGCGGCTGGCCATGCTGCTCTGCTCGAACATAAGGGTGGGGATGCGCGTGCCGCGTAGGAAGCGAGACGGCGTGTGGGCAGGTGAGGACATCTGGGCGCTTTCCGCTGCAAGATTGGGGACTGAAGGCATTATAAGATCAGACGCCCAGAAGCGGCGCGCCCCACCGCATTCCCCCCTGTCTACCGCAACTCACGGCTCTTGCCGCACCATGCCCAAGCGGGTCAGGCCGGGACGGAAAACTCAACTTGTTCCGTTTCCCAATTGCTGGCATATAGCGGCAGGCAAGATGCTCTGTCACGCGGCTGCCGCTAGTGGACTGTCATGGAAATGACCGAGCGAATCCGAACTGCGTTGGAAGTCGCCGCGGGCGTGGCCCTGGTCGATGCCATGGGCTACTTCCTCTACGCCAGCCTCGTTTGGCTCTGGTTCTACGTCATCTTCAAAGTGACGCAGCGGCAGCACCGCATCTCGGCCAAGGAGCCGACGACCGATCAGATTCGCAGCGAACTCTACCATTCGATGATTAGCATCGCCATCTTCGGGATGGCCGCCGGGGCGCTCGTGTTTGCCGCTCTCAATGGCTTCACCCGGGTCTACTGGAACATCGACGACTACGGCTGGGGCTGGTTCTGGGCGAGCATCGGCGTCATGATCGTGATGCACGACACCTACTTCTATTGGACGCACCGGCTGATGCACACGAGGTGGCTTTTCCGCTCGGTGCACTTGCTGCATCACCGCTCCGTCAGCCCGACTCCCTGGGCCGCCTATTCCTTTAGTCCATGGGAAGCGATCGTGCAAGCGGGCATCGGACCCGTGATCGCCATGACGATCCCGACGCATTGGGCGGCCTTTGGGCTCTTTATGTTCTGGCAGATCGGCTTTAACGTCTTTGGCCATTGCGGCTACGAGTTCTTCACGCCGGACTTCCTGCGCTCCTGGCGTGGCAGCATCCTCAACTCGCCGACCCACCACACCCTGCACCACGAGCGTTTCGGTACCAACTTCAGCCTCTACTTCAACTTCTGGGACTGGCTCATGGGCACCAATCACCCGGAGTACCAGCACCGCTTTGAGCAGGCGGCGGGCATGACGGAAGAGACACTGCGCGTGGTAGGTGACGAAGCCATGCCCCACGACGATCTGGAAGCCGAGGAGCGGCGGCGCGACGCCGCCTAGTCCCTGGCTTCCGCGTCATGTGGGCCTTCCTGGCCGACCGCTATTCCTCGTCCTCGTCCTTCACCTTCTCAGCCTTGGCGACGATCTGCTGCTGGACGTTGCCCGGCACCTGATCGTAGTGGCTGAACTCCATGGTGTAAGACCCCTGGCCCTGGGTCACGGAATCGAGCGTGGCCTTGTACCGCGTCACCTCCGCGAGCGGCACCTTGGCGTAGATGACCTGCAAGTCGCCAGGGAGCGAGTCCTGGTTCTCGATGCGGCCGCGGCGGGTGTTGAGATCGCCCAGGATCGTGCCGGTGTACTTGGACGGGACGGTGACCTCCAGGTTGACAATCGGTTCGAGGATCACGGGTCGAGCCGACATGATGCCATTCTTGAAGGCGACCCGGGCCGCCGTCTTGAAGGCCACTTCCTTCGAGTCGACCGGGTGGTCCTTGCCAAAGTAGACCTCAACGGCCACGTCCTGGATGCGATAGCCCGCGATGGCACCGCGGTCCAGCAGATCGAGGCAGCCCTTGTAGACGGCGGGAATGAACTGGTTGGGGATCGTGCCGCCGACCACAGTGTCGACAAAGGCAAAATTGTTCTGCGGTTCGTAGTGGCAATGGTCCTCACGCAGCGTGGGGAAACGCTGCTTGTTCATGAACTGGGCCTTGCACTCTTCCATGTTGGTGATGGAGCGCGGCAGCGGATAGACGCGCAGGTGGACTTCGCCGAACTGGCCCGCTCCCCCCGTTTGCTTCTTGTGCCGGTGCTGCCCTTCGCCGGGGCAGGTGATCGTCTCTCGATAGGGGATCTTGGGCTCCTTGGTGACGACTTCCAGATCGAAGCGGCGTTTGAGCCGACTCTGAACCACGTCGAGATGGAGCTGGCTCATCCCCTGGATGACGAGTTCCTTGGTCTGCGTGTCGCGCAGGACCTTGAAGGTGGGGTCCTCATCAGCCATCTTGGCGAGGGAGCCCGAGATCTTCTGTTCGTCTCCGCGGGCCTTGGGTTCCACCGCCAGCCCGAACATGGGCGTGGGAAAGCTGGCGGGCGACAGCTTCGGCGACCCGTCATGCCCGACCGTATCGCCCATGTGCAGGTCTTCCACCTTGGCAATGGCGAAGATGTCGCCCGCGCAGGCCTCCGCGATCGGCTTGGTCGTCTTGCCCTGCACCTCCAGGAAGCCGCTCGTACGGGTGGCCTTGCTGAGCCGCGCGTTGAAGATCGGCTGATCGCTGGCCAGCTTACCCGTGTAGAGCCGCACGAAGCTGAGCGTGCCCACGAACTTGTCGTTGACGACCTTGAACACCTGGCCCACCGCCTTGGCCGAATCGCTGGGGACTAGTTCCGAGCCGTCCGCAAGCTTCCGCTTCAGCCCCTGCACGGGGGAGGGGACGAACTTCACGATGCCGTCGAGCAGTTCGCCGATGCCCACGTCTTTCTTGGCCGCACAGCAGAAGACCGGCATGACCGCACCGGCAGCCACCGCCTTGGGGATGGCCGCCAGCAGTTCTTCCTGGCTGATAGTGCCTTCGCCGAGGTATTTCTCCATGAGGGCCTCGTCGATCTCGACGACCGCCTCGATGAGCTTGGCACGCGCGCTCTCCAGGTCCACTGGGCAGCCGGCCGGCGCTTGTGCGGGCGGTTCCACCACGCTCACCACGCCGCTGATGTTGGGGCCGACGCCCGTCGGGGCGTTGAAAAGCACGCAGCCCGTGCCGAAGGTCTTGACCATGGCGTCGAGCAGGCCGTTGAAATCGACGTTGTCCGCATCGAGCCGATTGATGATGAACAAGCGAGCCAGCCCGAGGCGTTTGGCTTCGTTGGCCATCCGGCGGGCATTGACTTCGATGCCGGAGGTGGCATGGATGACGATGGCCGCTGCCTCGACAGCCTGGAGCCCGACCAAGGCCTGGCCGATGAAGTCGGGGAAGCCGGGCGTGTCGATCAGGTTGACGCGCTTACCGGCGTGGTCGAGATGGAGCACGACCGCATCGAGGGTGTGGTGGCGTTTCTTGGCCTCTTCGTCGAAGTCGGCGACGCTGGAGCCATCCTCAACGCTGCCACAGCGGTCGACGGCCTTGGCCTTGAAGAGCAGATGGTCGACAAGCGTCGTCTTACCCGAGCCGCCGTGCCCCACGAGGGCGAGGTTGCGAATGTCGTCGCTGCCATGTTTGGCCATGTTGCTTTCTCCGCGGCAGGGAGCGCTGGGCTAGTGCCGAAGCGCCGCTGCCGATGTTGCAGGCTTCGAGTTCAAGGGTGAAGCGGCTGCCGCTAGCGCGTCAGCCAGTGTGAAACGTCGTTCATGGAGGGCTCGGCCCACGATGCAGCCGGCCACCCGCAGAGGTACAAGAGCACGAATGTGCTCCTGGTTTCCGATCCCGCCGGAGGCAAAGACGGGCAAGGCGACGGCTTCGACCAGCGCCGCCGTGGCCTCCAGGTTGGGGCCGGTCAGCATGCCGTCGCGGTGGATGTCGGTGTAAACGATGCCAGCCAGTGGGAGGTGGTCGAAACGGCGAGCCAGTTCAAGGGCAGGCGTGGAGGAGATGTCGAGCCAGCCGTCGGTGGCCACCAGGCCGTTCTGGGCATCGAGTCCGAGGACGAGTCGCCCAGGAAAGCGCTCAGCCATGCGGCACAGCCAGGCGGGGTCGCGGAGGGCCTGGGTGCCGACGACGGCACGTTCTACCCCCCAGGCGAATGCGGCCTCCAGGTCGGCTTCCGTTCGCAGACCTCCACCCAACTGGCACCGCAGACCCGGAAGCTGGGCCACGGCCTGGATCACGGCTCCGTTCCGAACCTGACCCGTCCGCGCCCCATCGAGGTCGACCAAGTGGACCCACTCGGCACCGCCGTCGCGCCAGCTCTCGGCCACCGCGGCAGGGTCGCCGTCATACACCGTCTCCCGCGTGAAATCGCCCTGGCACAAACGCACGCAGCGTCCGTCTCGCAGATCGATGGCAGGCAGGATGACCACTGGAAGCCCCACTTCGCGTCGTCACGGTGCTTATTGAACTTTTAACAGAGCGTGGCGAACTTGTGAAGAATGTATTGGCCAGCCCCTTGGCTTTTTTCCGGGTGGAACTGGACTGCCAGCATCCGCGACCGGGCCAGCCCGGCACAGAAACTGACCCCGGCATAGTCGCACAGTAGCAGGGACAGGCTCGGGTTGGGCTCTGGCTCGCAGTAGTAGCCGTGGACGAAATACATCCAGGTCGGCTCGACGAGATCGTGCCAAGGGCCCGGGGGTTGACCCGGGCGGATCGTGTTCCACCCCATGTGCGGCACCTTACAGCCGGGGACGCTCGGAAACCGAATGACGCGGCCGGCCAGCACGCCGAGCCCTGGATGCGAACCGTCTTCGGTGCTGCTGGCAAACAAGAGTTGCATGCCGAGGCAGATTCCCAGGAAGGGCCGATCGGCGGCGAGATGTTGCCGCACGACCTCGTCGAGGTGGCTGGCCTTGAGACGCTGCATCGCATCCTTGAAGGCCCCCACGCCCGGGAGCACGAGCCCCGTCGCTGCTGCTGCCACCCGTGGATCGCTTGAAATCTCTGACGCGACACCGACCCGAACCAGCGCCTTTTGGACGCTGCGGAGATTGCCCATGCCGTAATCGACGATGACGACCGCCATGATGCCTAAGCCTGCCGGACAAGTCGCAACATGCGGATCAGGAACGCCATGATCAGGGCGAGAACGCCGGCCAGCACTCCCAGAACGACCAGCAGCATGCCGTCGAAAAGGTACCGCTGGGCCAGGAGGGCGACCGGCACCGGCGCCCAGACCGTAAGCACGGCCCCCAGGGCCAGGGCGGGACCGAAGGGCAATTCACGCCCCACGCGGAAGATGAAGCCGAAGATAAGGGCATAGCCACCCAGGAGAACTACGCCCCAGCCGAACGAGAGGAAGACCACTTGCCAGCCCAGGAAGGCCCCAATCATCATGAGCAGGTCGGCATCGCCCAGCCCCATGGCTTCTTTCCCGAAGGCCCAGGAAAAAATGCCTCGGATGGCACGCACCAGTCCGGTCCCCACCAGCGCCCCGACCACGGCTGTCACGATGCCCATCCAGACGGAACCGTAGGGAGTGAAGGCGGGCGGCGGCGCCCAGTACGGCCAAAAGTGGGCAGCGGGCTGCAGAGCGACAAACTCCGGCAAGTTCATCCCGCCGAAGACCGGTTGATCCGGAAGCGTCCCAGTAAGCGGCCAAGGATAGCCCACCCAGGGGGCGAAGAGCAGACCGATGATCGTCCCGGGGATGGTCACGCGCAGGGGAATCTCATGGTGGTCGAGATCGATGAAGCTGGCCACGATGAGGAACGAGAGCAGCGTCACGTGGAAGAGCCACAGGAGCAGCAGGCCGGGCTTGTGGACCGGCGTCATCTCGGCTCCAGGCGGCAGGCTGGCCCGCACCCGATCAGGCAGCGTCAGGTCCCAGTAGAGCACCACGGCGAAGAGCACGGCCGTCCCCACCCCGATCCAGAAATAGCGGACGGCAAACTCCGCCCCGCAGTGCCGGCAGCGGCCGCCCAGCCGCCAGTAGCTCAGGATGGGAACGTTGTCGAACCAGCGCACGGGCTTCAGGCACGAACCACAGTGCGAGCCCGGCCAAAAGATGCTCTTCTCCACGGGGATGCGGAGAATGCAGACATTCAGGAGACTGCCCACGATCGCCCCGAAGATGAAGGCGACTGGCGTGAGGACCAGGGGGAAATCGAGCGGCCGGTAAAGGAATGTGGTCAGGTCGAACAGGTCCATGTGGAGAGCCGCTCGTAAAGTTCGTGGGCCAGCGCGGCGGGACTGGCCGCCGCAGTGTTCACAATAAGGTCAGCGGTCGCTTCGTACAAGGGAGCACGCTCCGCCAGCAGTTGGGCGATTTCACCCTGTCCCGCGAGAGCGGTCAAGGCAGGGCGTTCCGCCGCCGAGCGTGGGTCGCTGGCGATTCGCTTCCAAAGCGTTTCCGCATCGGCCTGGAGGTAAACCACGAGCGCCGCCCGGCGGAGCAACTCGCGGTTGGCCTCCTGGAGCACGATGCCGCCCCCGGCTGCCAACACGCGGGGAGTAGCGGCCGATGTCGAGCGATTCAACAAGGTCGCAAGCTGAGCGGCTTCCAGATTGCGGAAACCCTCGATCCCCTGGGTTGCGAAGATCTCAGCAATGGTCCGTCCCGCTAGCTGCTGAATCTCGGTGTCGAGGTCGAGCCACGGCCAGCCCAGCCGCTCGGCGAGCAGGGGTGCCAGCGTACTCTTCCCGCTGCCGCGGGGACCGATCAGCACGATGGACCTAGTCGGCGGCAGCGGTCTGCTCCTGGGCTGGCTTCAGCCCCGTGGGGGAAACCGCCTTGCGCACGATCTGCCGCATCTCGTCGAGCGGCGGCTGGATGCCGGTGAAGAGCTGGAACTGGCGGGCTGCTTGGCGAACGAACATCTCCACTCCCGTGATGACCCGGCAGCCACGGTCTCGGGCCTGCCGGACGAGCAAGGTCGTCTCGGGGTTATAGATGCAGTCCATGACCGCCAGGCCGGGCTTGAAGACGCTCTGGTGCAGGGGGCTCTCGTCCACGTTGGGATGCATGCCCACGGGGGTGCAGTTGATGAAGATCTCGGCGGACACGGCATTGCGGGCCGTCCAGTCGACGGCCCGGCATCTGAGTTCCTCGGCCAGCCCCAGGGCCCGAGGCGGATTGCGGTTGGTCACGAGGACCACGGCCCCTTCTTGGCGGAGGGCGAAGCCGATTGAGCGGGCCACGCCGCCCGCTCCAAGCAGGAGCACGGTTCGCCCGGCCAGGCTGGCCATCGCTTCGGAATCGCTCATGCCCAGCTTGAGGGCCTCGATGGCGGCGGTGGTGTCGGTGTTGTAGGCCCGGAAGTGGCCGCTCTCGGGGATCAGCGTGTTGGCCGACTGCGTCAGTTCGACCATCTCGTCCTTGGAGCCGGCGAACTGGGCCGCGGTTTCCTTATGGGGGATCGTGATGCTGTAGCCATGGACGGGCAGCTTGCGCATGACGTCCACGGTGGCTTCGAAATCGGTCTTGGGCACGCGCATTGGGACGTAAACGGCATTGATGCCGAACTGGCGAAAGGCGCGGTTGTGGACCAGCGGGCTGAGCGACTGGGCGATGGGATCGCCGAGCACGGCATAGACCCGGGTGGCCGGGTTGATCTGGTCGTAATGGTAGACGTACTGCATCTCCTCGACGGATAGGATGCCAGGCGCGATGCCGCGTTCCTTATTGAAGGCCGCATAAGTGAAGGGGGCGCCGAACTTGGCAGCCAGGATTCTACTTGGCAGTCCCATCTCACCCATGCAGATAGCGATCGTGGGCCGCTCCGCCTGCCAGCAGAGTTGCAGGGCCCGCAGGTTGTCGAGCGGATGCTCGGCCCGGACGGCGATCTTGACCACGTCGGCGTCCTGGGCACACATGTTGGCGTGGATGCGCTCCAGGTCCTTGGGCATTTCCCGCAGGTTGTGGTAGCTCACGATGCGCTGCGTGGGCCCAAAGCGCTGGATCTTGTCGGCGATGTCGGTTTCCAGGTCAACCCATTCGAACTCCTTGCTGGCAATGATCTGCCGCAGGAGCATCTGCCGCTGCTCTTCGGTGCCGGCGAAGCGGCCGCCGTCGGCTTGCCGGCGCAGCGTGGCGATGAAGGGGCAGCCCTTGACCGCCAGGAGACGCTTGAAGTCGATGGCACGGGTGATGAAGTCGAGTCGCAACTCGATGAGTTGGGCGCCGCGGCGAGTGGCTTCCTCGATCTCGGCGAGCACCATGCGGTGCCGGGTGCGGCCAATGCTCACGCAAATCATGGGCGTTCTCGTCTTGGGGCACCCGGACCGAGGTGGGGTGCGGCTAGCGCCGCGCCAGGTTCTCGAGCTGTGGAATCTTGGCCGCATCCTTGAGGAACGTCTCGATTCCCAGGTCCGTCATGGGATGCTGGTACAGCATGGTCAATACGTCGAAGGGCATGGTGCAGATGTCGGCGCCGGCCAGGGCCGCTTCCAGCACGGTCAGCGGACTGCGGATGCTGGCCACGAGAATCTGCGTGTCGAAGTGGTAGTTGTCGAAGATGGCCTTGATCTTGTCGACGACCTCGAAGCCGATCTCGCCGACCCGGTTCATGCGGTCGACGAAGGGGCTGATGATGTAGGCTCCCGCCTTCGCGGCCAGGAGTGCCTGCAGGGGCTGGAAACAGAGCGTGACGTTGCAGCGGATGTCGTCCTCGGCGAGGATCTGCACCGCCCGCAGCCCCTCCTTCATGACGGGCACCTTGACAACGACATTGGGATGGATGCCGGCCAGGACGCGCCCCTGCTCCACGATGCCCGAGCAGTCCAGCGCGGTGGTTTCGGCGCTGATGGGACCGTCGACCAGTTGGCAGATCTCCTCGATAACCTCATGATGAGGCCGGCCCGCTTTGGCCACCAGGGTGGGATTCGTGGTCACCCCGTCCAGGATGCCCCAATCCGCTGCCTGCTTGATCTCGTCGATGTTGGCCGTGTCCAGAAAGAGCTTCATGCTGCATCGCCGCGAGGCGCCTCGATGGGAGGGTTGTCAGCCCTCAATGTATCGCGGCCCGGGCGACCTCGCAAGCGCGGGAGCAACGGGAATCGGGTGGTCGGCGGGGAGGCGGTGGGTTGAATGCCGGTTCAATCGAACAGGACGATCGCCGACTTGCCCCCCTTGGGGTAGACCTGAGAGCCCCGGGGCGGTTGCAGGCGGGGCCGCTCGACCGGAATGGGCTCGTTGAGTCGGGGGCCGTCTTTGCCCCCGGTAGCGCCGTGGTCGGCAGGCAGGGGCAAGGGCAGGGGGCGCGGCTGCGGCATGGGCAGCGCCTCGGGCTGCGGGCTCTTCGGCTGGCTCTGGGGTCCGTTGGCCAGCGGCAGCGGGGTTGGGGACGAGGCAGGAGTCGCTGCCCCGGCGGCGGTTACGACCATGTTGTTGACCACGCTCGTCGCCCCGGGCAGTCCTCGGAGCGCGCGGGCAAACTCGAGCTTCTGCTCTTCCGAATCGGCCCGGCCCGTGAGGATCAGTTGGCCGTCCTTGCGCGCTCGGAGTTCGAGTTGCCGACCCCGAATGGGGCTGACCTGTTCCAGACGTTCCCGGGCTTCGTCGCCGAAGGCAGGTCCCTGGGCCGCCGGAAAGGCCATGGCCATGTTGGGCACGATAACGATGCGATTGACCACTGGGGTGCTGGCCGCCTGCTGAGCCAGGGCCAGGGCCCGGTCGCTGATAACTGCCGAGGGCACCAACCCGGTCAATTCAAACCCCTGGGCGGTTGAGCGGACCTTCAGTGGATAGGGGAAGGTGACAGGGTCGGCGAGCCAGGCATGCTCAATGGTCGAAGCACTGGCCCGATTGGCCAGGAACACGACGGTCGCGGGCGGCGGAGCGAGTTCGGGGTCAGACGCCTGGGCGGCTAGCGCTGGCGTCAGAACGGCCCAGCCGGCGAGGAGGCAACTCGCAGGGCAAAGGCTGAGTTGGTGTGCCATGACTGGCCCCTCACGTGCAGGAAGCCGATGCCTGCGGTCCCCCAATTGACCCGCGTGCATCGGCTCCTGGGCTATGCGATTGGGCGTCCGAGCCGACTCGGGCCAGGACGCCGGGCATCCTCGGCCTTAGGGCCCCATCAGGTCGCGGGAGATCGACTGCTGGTAGCGCGGATCGTTCCCCACGCACAGGTGGAAGTGATCCTTATCGATGTAGATGACTTCCGCCCGGTGATTGGTGACGAAGTAGGGGAACGGCCAGTCGGACGCAATCCGCTCCCGCCACTGAATCGTGCACTTGTAGTGGCAGTGATGGAGCTGGGCCGGCCCGATGAGCGGCACGTAGACGCACGGGTCGATCTTGTCCACGATCTTCTCAACGACGATGTTGTAGTCGTCGCGGAATTCTTCGGAGACGAACGGGATACCCCGGCGAATCTTCGGCAGCGCCCGGATCACTTCCTCATCCGAGGGCGGGTCCTCGCAGGTCGGGAGGGGCTGTCCCGGCAGGATGGGCGGCATGATCGGCGTCCGCTCCTTCCAGCGCTTGGTGTACTTTTCTTCCATGCGTTCCGCCGTCCATGGCGGCACGGGAATGATGGCGGGCAGCGACGGGGCTGGCCCCAGGCAACCGACCATGCCGGCCAGCATCATCATGCCGCACAGCAGAAGCATCCGCTTGCTCAGCCTCGCCATTTTACCCCACCTCCTCGGCTCCACAGGAACGGACACATCAAACCGCCGGCTCTGTGGATCGGTTGTGAACCCTGAAGCGAAATCGGATCGGGCGGCTTCCGAACTTGAGGAGTTTTCCGGTTAAGCAACCCGTGCCGATAACTCCAGCGGCAGGGGCGATGCCCCATCTCCCGGGTTTCTGTTTGCCCTATCACCGATCGGCGCGGTACGTTCAAAGGGCATCGCATTCGGGGCAACCAGGTCATGGACCGCGCGGAAACGCTACCTGACGATCCCAAGCCGAGCCTCGTGTTGGACGGCGTCACCGGACTGGCCCATCCCACGATGACGGACAATGGCGATGTCGCGCGCACCGGTCCCCAGCCGAGCGCCAGCGAACTGGAGATGCTCCCGCCTCCCCAGATTCCTGGGTTCGAGTTCGAAAAAGAACTCGGACGGGGTGGCATGGGCGTGGTGTTCAAGGCCCGGCAGGTGGCCCTCAATCGCCCCGTGGCCGTGAAGATGATCCTCAGTGGAGCCTTCGCCGGCTCCCAGGAGCGTCAGCGTTTCCTGGCCGAGGCCGAGGCGATCGCCAAGCTCCAGCACCCGGGCATCGTGCAGATTCACGAGTTCGGCACCCACGGCCCACACTCCTACTTCGCCATGGAGTTTGTCGAGGGCGGCAGTCTGGAGGGCCGGTTGCGCCAGACGCCGCTGGCATCGCGGTTGGCGGCCCTGCTCACCCGGCGTCTGGCCGAGGCCATCGAGGCCGCTCACGAGCACGGCATCGTTCACCGGGACCTCAAACCTGGCAATATTCTGCTCGCCCAGGGGCCGGGCGAAGAGGAGGCAGCCGACCTCTGGCCCAAGATTACGGACTTCGGCGTAGCTAAGGCGACGGGAAGCAACTTGACGGCGACCGGCGAAGTGATCGGCACGCCCAACTACATGGCCCCCGAGCAGGCCGCCGGGCGGGGCAACGAAGTCGGGCCCGCCACGGACGTCTATGCCCTCGGGACGATCCTCTACGAGTGTCTGACGGGGCGGCCGCCGTTCTGCGCCGCCACCGTGATGGATACCATCATGCAGGTGATCCACACCGAGCCGATCGGCGTGCGGCAGTTGCAGCCGCGCACGCCCAAGGACCTGGAGACGATCTGCCTGCGGTGCCTGCAGAAGGACCCCGACAAGCGCTATGCCCGTGCTCGTGACCTGGCGGACGACTTGGGGCGGTTCTTACGTGGCGAACCGATCCAGGCCCGCCCCGTGGGACGCCTCGAACGCACTCTCAAATGGTGCCGACGTTACCCGGCCGTGGCCGCGCTCCTGTTGCTGGCGTTCCTCACGACACTCACGACGAGCGGTCTGGCCTGGTGGGCGTTGGACGCCGAACGGGAGGCGCAGGCCGCCGCGGTGGCCGAGCGGCAGGCCAAGCAAGCGGCCGAGCACGAGAAGCAAGAAGCCGAACGCGCGAAGCAAGTCGCCGAGCGTGAGCGCGACGAGAAGGAACAGCAGCGCCGCTATGCGCAGGCGATCGCCGACTTTGTCCAGAATGACTTTCTGTCGCTGACCAGCGTGGAAGGACAAGAGCGTTTTGGCGATGCGGACGCGCCACTCGGCAAGGATGCCACCCTGCGGCAATTGCTCGATCGCGCGGCCGACAAGCTCCGGCAGCGGCGCGACCTGGATCCGCTCATTGCCGCCGACCTCAACTGGATCGTGGGGGTGAATTACCACGCCTTGGGCGAAGATGCCGCGGCCGTCGAGTTTCTGGAGAAGGCCTGGGAACTCCGGAAGGAGCAACTCGGTGCCCACCATAAGGCAGCGCGCTTCGCCCAATCGAGTTTAGGAGTGGCCTACACGCAAAGCGGGCGACTGCCGGAAGCCATTCGCCTGCTGGAGGAACTCCATGCCGTGGAAGTCGCCAACGAGGGCGGCGGCTACGCCGCTTCCCTGGCGTCCGCCAATAACCTGGCGGAGGCGTACATGCAGGTTGGGCGTCTGCCGGACGTGCTGCGCCTTCTGGAGCCCGTTCTTCACGATCGCGCCCGGTTCTTGGAGTCCGAGCCGAACGGCACGCTCGTCATTCTCGACAAGCTGGCCAACGCCTACACGGGGCTGGGCCGAATCGACGACGCCATCAAGCTTTACCGTGAGGTGCGGGCGATCCAACTCGACCGGCTGGGGCCCGAGCATACACGGACGCTCCGGAACGGCCTCAATCTGGCCTCGGCCTATCGGGTGGCGGGCCGCCATGACGCCGCCCTGCGCCTGCTCAAGGAAACGCTGCCCCTGATGGAAAAGACCCTGGGCCGCGATCACATCGACACGCTGACCGGTCTGCAGACGCTGGCGCAAATCTACAGCGATACGGGATCACTCGAGGAATCCGTGGCGTTGCGGGAGGAAATCAAAGACACGCTGGAGCGGCGCCTCGGCCACGCCCATCCGGCCACCTTGCGGGCACTGAATAGCCTCGGCTACGCTTATCGCGCCCAAGGACGCTTTGCCGAGGCGCTGGCTGTCTTCGAAGGCGTTCTGAAGACGAGTTCTGAAGCACTCGGCCCGGATCATCCGAGCACTCTGACGACGATGGGCAATGTGGCCGCCACGCTCTGGTCGCTGCGCCGGCTTGACGAGTCGGTGCCGATGTTCGAGGAGATCGTCAAGCGTAAGGAAGCGGTTCTGGGGCCCAACCATCCGTCGACGCTCATGTCCGTCGCTAATCTGGGAGTTAACTACTTGCAGTCGGGGCGGGTGAAGCAGGCCTTGCCGCTGTTGGCTCAGTCCTATGCCGCCAGCCGCGGGCAACATGACTTTCGCTGGGTCGGCGATGTCCTGCTTGAGGCCTACGTCCAGGCCGAGCAAGGCGAAGCCGCTGCCAAGCTGGTCGAGGAGTTGATCGTTGGCGATCGGGCCGTCCATGCGCCCGGCAGCATCGAACTGGCGGCCAACCTGGCCTCGCGCGCTTCAGTGCTGCTCGAGATCAAGGCCTACGCTGCCGCGGAAGCCGTGCTCCGCGAGGTGCTCGCCATCCGCACGGAGAAGCAGCCGCAGACGTGGACCACTTTCAACACGATGTCGATGCTCGCCGGCGCACTCTTGGGCCAGGTTGAGGCCGCTCAAAAGAATGTCGATCCAGCGGAACAGTCGAGGGTGTCGGCATGCTTGCAAGAGGCGGAGAAGTTGCTGCTGGCCGGCTACCAAGGGCTGAAAGAGCGCAAAGCGGCGCTGCCGCCTCAGAGCCGATTCCGGTTGCGTGAAACGTGCGACCGGCTCATTGCACTGTATACCGCTCTTGATCGACCCGCGGAGGTGGCTCGGTGGCGTGAGGAGAAGGCAACCTTGTCTCCCGATTAACGAGTAGCCGATCCGATGCACTTCCGGGTGGCTTAAGTCCCCCAGTCGTTTGCCAGGTGCTGGAGCGAGTCATGAACAGCAGCCGGGTAGGGCGACAATCCGCGACCTTGACCTGTCCGGTCTGCCGGCAGACGCTGCTTGCACCCGAGTCCGCCACGGCCCAGGTGCAATGTCCGCAGTGCTCCACCATCTTTCCCGCCGTCCCGACGCATGATCCGCAGTCCTCCTTGCCCATCGCAACGGTCGTGCTCACTCCGACCGCGGCCCCCGCTCGGCAAGGTGAGTCGCGGGCTCCCTCCCGCCGTCGGCCACCGGTCTCGGGCTCGATGGCGGTTTCGATCCTGATCGGGCTGGTGTGCTTTTCCATCGTAATCACGCTGGCACTGGGCGTGGCCTTCGTCATCGCCATGCCCCCGGGCGACGAAGAACAACAAGCGCTCGCACCAGGCGGCGGTCCTGCGCCAGCGATCCGTCTCGAAATGCCCGCACCACGACCTAACCTCGATTGGCCGCCGCCGCGCCAGTTTCCCCCGGCACCTTGGCAACCTCGGCCCGACACCGCAGAACAGAGCAAACGCAGGATTCTGGGCGGTGTGACCTCGCTGGAGCCAGCCATTCTGGAGAAGACGAAGAAGGCCACCGTCTACATCATGGCCGCCTCGTCGCAGGGGGTGAGCACGGGCTCCGGCTTCCTCGTCCGCCGGCAGGACCGGACCGCCTGGGTCATCACGAATTACCACGTCGTCGCGCCGCCTGAGCAGGAGCAGGACGAATGGCCCGGCCGCGGGCTTCTCCCGCCCATGCCGCGTATGCCGCGCTTCATGCCCCGCCTGCAAGAGCGACCCCTCTTGACGGTCGTCTTCGACTCGGGCACACCCCAGGAACGCTCTGGCAGAGCCCTGATCGTGTCCCATTCCGAGGAACCGGACCTGGCGCTGCTGCGGGTGGACGACGTGGCCAACCTCCCCGAACCGCTGGGCACCAAGGCACCCGAGTTGCGTGAGACCGAGCGTGTCTTTTTCTTCGGATTTCCGTTTGGGGCCGCTCTTGCCGTCGACCGCTCCAATCCCGCCGTGACCGTGAATCAGGGGCCGATCACGGCGCTGCGCCGCGACCAGCAAGGCCGGCTACGGGCCGTACAAGTGGAAAGCGATCTGAACTCCGGGAATAGTGGTGGTCCAGCGATCAATGCGACCGGTGAACTGGTCGGCATCGCGGTGGCCATTGTCCGCGGCACGAACATCGGTCTCCTGATTCACCCCTCGGAACTGGAAACCGTGATGCGGCCACGCATCGTGCCGCTTCAAGTCGCCCTGCAGCCCATGGGCGCCTGTTTCGAGTTCAAGGCCGGTGCCCAAGTCTTCGATCCCGACAGCTCCGTGCGTGAGCCTTTTGTCCTCTTCCGCGTCCAGCCCATGGCGGCCCCCTTGCCCAAGGCTGGCCCGAACCAGGTCTGGGCACCCCTGCACCCGGCCGAGCGCCTGCCGCTGCGCATGATGGCGGGGAAGCTGGAAGCTGCGGCCACGTTGCCCGACTCCAAGGAGGGGGAACTGCTCCTATACCAGTTCGGCTATGTGGCGGCAGACGGGCAACAACACCTCACCCCCCCGGGGTTCTTGCGCTCTCCCAGCGGGAACCGCCAGGCCCTGCGGCCGGAAGAAGAAGGGCCCACCCTGCCGCCCACCGAAGAGCCGAGAGCAGCGCCGCCGCCGGCGCGAATCGGCAAGGTCGCCAGTCCGAAAGGCTGGCCCGGCCTTCTGGCCTACTGGTCCTGCGACGAAGGGACGGGGCAAGTCGTGGAAGACCAAGCCGGCTATGGCCGTGCGGGGCAAGTCTCCGGGCATGACTGGGTCCCAGGCGTTCGCGGCCAGGCATTGCAGCTCGACGGCAGACAAGGGAAGCTCGACTTCGGCGACGACCCGTGCTTCAACTTCGCCGAAGGTGCGCCGTTCACGTTCACCTGCTGGATCAAGTCCAGGTCTTCCTTCGGTCAGATCCTCAGCATCCGCCGGCGCGAGGATGGCCGACCGGTCATCACCATGGCGCTGCGCTTCGGCAAGCTGCACTGCGAGGTCGGCGACGATTCGGGTGACGGCGTGCGGACGGGGTTCGGCGTGAAGCTGGACCAACGCCTGAACGACGACCAATGGCATCACCTCGTCTTGACCCGGTCGGCAGAGGGGCATTGCCGCATCTACATCAATGGCGCAGTGGTCGAGCCGGAAGCGGCCTGGCAAGACATCGAAAGGCCCAATCGGCCAGTGCGCGGGGCCATCACCACGGACCGGCGGCTCTGGGGCGCGGAGGCCCGTCCCGATCCTCGATGGGGTGCCGCGGCGCCTCCTTTTGCCAGGGCCTTCGCGGGCCAATTGGATGAGCTGTGCGTCTTCGAGCGTGAACTCACCGCGGACGAGATCAAGCAGCTTGCGGGCCAGAAGTAGCGGCGCGGCAAGCAGCAATCAGCGGCTGGCTGCGTGGGTTGATCCGACGTGGCTCAAGGTGATCCTTGCCACGGCGTCAGGCTTCGGTTACGTTCGAGAGAACTCCCGAGGTCTGCCATGAACGTTGATCCGCCGCCCGACGACTCCTGGCCGCAAGCGGACCCATCGAAGACTGATGCACCGCGTACGACTCAAGCCACTCACTCGTTTGACTTCTTGGGCCATTCTGACTGGTCGGCGGTCAGCGTCGCGGCCGGTGCTACGCAAGCCACCAGTGAAACCGACCAACCCTCAAACTGGCCTAGGATTCCCGGCTATGAAATCGAGGCGCTGATTGGCCGGGGCGGTATGGGCGTGGTCTTTCGGGCCAGGCAAGTGGGCCTCGACCGCACCGTCGCCCTCAAGATGATCCTCGATGCCGGCTTAGCCACGCCGGCCCAGAAGATCCGATTCCAGATCGAAGCCGAGAACGCAGCTCGGGTCCAGCATCCCAACATCGTGCAGGTCTTCGACGTTGGCGAGCATCAGGGGCAGCCCTTCTTCGCCTTGGAGTATGTCCAGGGCGGCTCGCTCGCCGACTGGCTCAAACGCCACCGGCCCTCGCCCAGCGTCGCGGCCCGGCTCGTCGAGACGCTGGCACGCGCCATGCATGCCGCCCACTTGCACGGCATCGTCCACCGCGACCTCAAGCCCGATAACGTGCTCCTCGTGGCCGGTGACGGAGAACTCGTACCCAAGATCGCCGACTTTGGCCTCGCCAAACGGCTCGACCGCGTGTCGGGCCTGACCGGCAGCGATGCCGTCATGGGGACACCCCTTTACATGGCACCGGAGCAGGCCCAAGGCAAGAACCACCAAATCGGTCCCACCGCGGATCAGTTCGCGCTGGGCGTGATCTTCTATCAGCTTCTGACGGGCTCTTTGCCCCTGGTGGCAGAGTCCATTCCCGAACTGCTGCTGAAGATCATTGCCACCGAACCCCTACCTCCCCGCCAGCTTGATCCCACCATCCCGCTCGACCTCCAGGTCATTTGCCTCAAGTGCCTCGAGAAGGACCCGCAGCGCCGTTACGCCACGGCCGCGGCGCTGGCAGATGATTTGCAGAACTGGCGGGAGCATCGGCCGGTCACCGCTCGGCCAGCGACGCGCCTCGAACGCATGAGCAAGTGGTGTCGGCGCTACCCAGCGGCCACGGCCCTGATTGCCGTCTCGGTCCTGGCCGCGCTGCTCAGCGGCAGCCTGGCGTGGTGGGCGGTGGCCGCCGAGCGGGTGGCCGCCGCCGAGCGCGATGAGCGGGCGCGGGCCCTGCTTCTGGTCCAGGCGGAGCGTGACGAAAAGGACCAGCAGCGCCGCGCCGCCGAGCAAGCCCGGAACGAGGCGGAAACCAGTGAACTCGAGACGCGTGCCGTCTTGGACTTTGTCGAGAGCCGCATCCTGGCCACGGCCCGGCCCAAGGACCAAGAGGGCGGTCTCGGCAGCAGTGTGGCGCTGCGCGATGCCATTCACGCTGCGCTACCCTACCTTGAGACCAGTTTTAAGGACCAACCCCTGATCGAAGCCCGGTTGCGGATGACGATCGGCACTTCCTTCGCCTATCTCGGCCAGCACGATCTCGCCGAGACCATGTACCAGCGGGCGCGCCACCTGTTCGAACTTCATGTGGGAGCGGTTCACCCCAGCACACTTGCGAGCATGCACAATCTGGCTTCTTGTTATGCCCAGGCGGGTCGCCATGCCGAAGCGCTGAGGCTCCGCGAGGAAACCTGGGCCAAGCGCAAGGCGCTCCGCGGTCCGGATCACGTCGAGTCCCTCGGCAGCGCCAATGCAGTGGCCAATAGTTACGAGAGTCTGGGCCAGTACCGCAAGGCGTTACCGCTCCGGGAGCAAGTGCTACAGGGCCGCACGAGCGTCCTGGGCCCGCATCATTCCGAGACGCTGGATGCCATGCAGAATCTCGCGAACTGTTACGCCAACCTGGGCCGCCTTCAAGACGCTCTGCGCTTGTTCACGCAGGCTCTTGATCTGCAGCGGGCCCATGTGGGGCCTGACCACCCCAGCACGCTGCGGACGATGCACAATCTGGCCATCGTTCACTCCGAGCTGGGCCAGCACGATGAGGCGTTCAAGTTCAGCGTGGAGGTCGTGGCCCGGCGCCAGGAAGTGCTGGGCCCCGAACATCCTGACACGCTCAGCAGCATGCACAGCCTCGTGATCACGTACTTCCAGTTGGGCCGGAAGCAGGAAGCGCTCGCCCTCTGTGAGAAGACGCTGCGCCTCCGCCAGGCCAAGCTCGGACCGGACCACGCCGACACATTGTCGACCCAGAGCAACTTGGCGGTGAGCTACTTCAGCCTGGGGCGATTTGCCGAGGCACTCGCCCTGCATGAGGAGGCCTTTCGACTGCGCCGGGACACCCTGGGGCCAGACCATCCCGACACGCTCTTTAGCATGAGCAACCTGGCTGGGAGCTACGCCCAAGCGGGTCGGCACCAGGAAGCCCTAACATTGCGCGAAGAAGCCTTGCGGCTCCGCCAGGCCAAGCTCGGCCTCGACCACCCCGTGACGCTCGGTAGCATGCAGCGCTTGGCCACCAGCTATGCGGAACTGCAGCGACATGAGGAGGCCTTGTCACTACGGAAGGAAACGCTTCGCCTTCGGCGCGCGCGGCTGGGGCCCCATCACCCCGATACGCTCTTGTCCCTGTCCCAGTACGGCGAGTCCCTCGTCGCCACGAAACAAATGGACGAGGCGATGCCGTTTTTCACGGAGGCGGTGACGCAGGTCCTTCAGCAAAAGCTGGTCAACACCAGCGCGGCGGCGATCGTCGCCGAGGCGGTAGGTGCCGGTGAAGCGGCGGGCCAGTGGAGCCTCGCCGAGTCCTGGCAGCGGCAGTGGATTGGCCTGTTGACAGAGAAACTCGGAGCGTCGTCGCTGGAGGTCTGCCAGGCCCAACTGGAGTTGGGAGCACTCCTGCTGAAACAGAAGAAGCTTGCCGAGGCGGAGCCCACGATGATTGAGGCTTATTCTCTCACCCGGAAACAGGCCGCCGCGTCGGGGCGGCTGAACACGGCCCTGGATCGGTTGGTGGAACTCTACACGGCCCAAGGAAATGCGGCGGAAGCCGCCAAGTGGAGCGCAGAACGAGAGCGACTGGAGAAGCCGCTCGAACGTGGCGCGTCGCGGCCGCCCTGAAGCCTGGAGCGGCACGGCCCCCGAGAACACGCCGCCGATCGGCAGAGTTGGTTCCGACGTTACAATCGGTGAGGCTTTTCTCCCTCTGCCGGGTGCCTTTTCGCTTTCCCTGGTCGCGCTGCGCGGGCCGCGTCGATGATGGATGTGCGTCATTGTCCACACGGCACGGGTGTTCCATGGAGAAACTGGCCAGGGCTGGGTTGCTGCTGATGCTCGCCGGGCTGCTGGCCGGCTGTGAAGAGCGTGAAATCGCGGCGATGCGGCAGGTGGGTAAGCGGGCAGTCGAAAAGAGCGATGCCCTGGCCCAGGTGGCGGCCCAGCGGCTCGGGGGTTTCGCACAGCCGGAGGAGGAGGCCCCTCCCGACCTGGCCCAGCGGGTTCGCTGGCGGCTGCAATGGGACCAGAAGCTCGCCAAGCTGGAAATCGGCATTGAGGTGACTGGGGACGAGGTTCGGCTGACCGGAGTCGTACCGGAGGCGGAGCAACGGCAGCGGGCCGTCGAACTGGCCGAGTCCACGTTCGGAGTGGCCCGGGTCGTGGCGGCCTGGACTGAAAGCCAATCCAAGTAACTCTCAGCACGCGCCAGCACGACCTTCGTCGGCGGTGGCCACGGGTGCACCTTTCGTTTGGGGCATGCTAGATTCCGGCGGAAATCAAGGGTTTGGGGGAAGTTCGCCCGAGCCCGCAGCAAATGCGATGGTTTCTGCGATTTCCTCGTTGCATCGCTGCCGGAGCGGATCAGCGCCAAATCGGCCAGATGCCCCAATCCATAGGTGCACCCGTGGCCACAACCGGGTTGTATACGTCCGTTCATTATGGTAGACTCGGAGGCTGCCTGGGACCTCAAAAGGGCGTCTGGGGTGGAGGCGGACCGTGACGCTGAGCCCGAATCGGGCGCTGGGACGCGTGGCAAGGCCCAGAAACCCCGTGAAATCGCCGTGCCACGAGCACCCAGGAGCGTCCACGAACGCTAGACCCCCCTCCTGGCGACCCTTGGATCGCTCTGGCGCTAGCGCCCAGATGCGTGGCGACCCCGTGGCGAGCCCTGGAACCCTCATTGGTAAGGCGTGGAACCGGGCGTAACCTCGGCCGCGTCTGCCGCATCCGAGGGGCGGGTCTACTTCCTCAGCGTTCGCTCCGGAGTCACAGAAATGTCCAGATTCTTGCGTTGTTTGGTTCTCGGATTGGTCCTTGGAACGGCGTTCCTGGTACGGCCCGAGCCGGTCACGGCCCAGATGGCGCTCGGCTCCGGTGTGCGGTTCAACGCGCGACTCGGGACCTGGGGTTCGGCCATCCCGACGGGTTTCTGGATCACCGCCGTGCAGCCCTACAGCCCCGCGACCTATGCGGGTCTGGTTCCGGGTGACGTGGTGGTCCGAGTGAACGATCGGCTCATCACCAACGAGATGTCTCTTGAGCAGGCCCTGCGGACGGCCGGTGGGAGGGCGCGGCTCTTGGTGCGGCATACGCCGTCCGGTCAGCTCCGCTACACGTGGATCAATCTCTGGCGCTAACGTGGACGGATTACCAGCGAAGTTCGCCACCCGCACTGATGCCTTGCAGCCAGAAGAGTTCGTCTCGGAACGTCAGCCGGGGCCGCATGGGCGTCGACAAGGGGTTGGTGATCTGGTCGGTGTTCAGGCTGTCGATCTGGTTGCCGCTCCGGACGGGGCGGGACCAGGCCAGCACGGAGTAGCCCACGAAGAACCGAAGATGGTCCGTCGCCTGGTAGCCCAGCTTGAGGTTCAGCTCGGCGATGAGGTCGAAGATGGTCCTCCGGGCAGCGCCACTGTTGGATGGCAAGACCAGCAGTCCCAGCGGGCGATCATCGCGGAGGTCGGGGGTCTGCGTCAGCCGCTGCCCTTTGGTTCGGATGCTCTGGTCGGTCGCACCGAGGGCCATGGCACCGCCCATCTGGACCAGCCAGGAATGCCAGTGCCAGGTCGACCGCAGCCCCACCTGGCCGCCGTAGAACTTGTTGAACGTCTGGAAGTGGTCGCTGACGCCGTAGAGGGTAGCGCGGTCCGGCATGGTTCGAGAGGATGTGGTGACGTCGAAGCGGTCGCGCATCTGCAGGAAGCGGCTGCCGACGATGGCCTCCAAGGTGAGCGTCTCATCGCTCCAGGCCTCGTACCGCAGGTTCAGTTCCTGGCCAAAGACCTCGATCCGGGTGTAGGCATTGATGCTGCCCTCGAGTAGTTCGCCCGTCGGCGTGGGGCCCGCGAAGATCTCCGCGCTCGGGCTGCCGTCCACGGCGTTAACGTAGGGGCGCGCTAGCAGCAGGTCGCTTTGGGGCTTGATGGTGTAGTTCGAAGAATCACGCTCCAGGAAGAAGGCGCGGAGTTCGGCGGCCCAGAATCCTTCGCTATCGAAGTGCCACGCCAGGGTGGCCTGGGTGCCGATGAGCCGATCGTGACGCAGGTCGATCCGCTCGTTGCCGTAGAGGATCATCGTCCCCGGAGCACCGATCAGTCCCAGGCTGGTGGGTGGGCTGGTGGTTACGACCGGCGGCAGCCAGCCCCGGCGGGGGTACCAGTAAAGAAACTCCAGCCCCAGTTCCCACCGCGGCGGCGCGCAGGGGTCATCGGCCAGGAGCAGCGGTCGGACGGGCGGCGGGACGGGCACCAGCGTCCACGAGCCGAGCGGTTCCGGCGGCTCGGGTTCGGCCGCCGGCGGCTCAAACCCAAGCTGAAGGGCGAGCAGTAAGACCCCGAGCCACAGCATGGCGGACCCCCTGGCGGGGATATCGGCCAAGGCTGCGAAGAAGATCGAAGATTCGCAAGCTAAGCAAGAAGCGTGTTCTGCTGAGTTTGCAGAGGATAGGAGTCGTGCCGATCCTGCAACCGGCGAGCCGGACGCTGGCCCTTTCCCGTTCGAAAGGGCTCAAGTCGGTCGCAATGGTGTCGGTCGGGTCAATCTTCCTCGCGGAGTGTCAAGTAATCGCCGCCCTTGGGAGTACGAACGAAGACGGGGACGCCCTCCTTGAGCGACGTGCCGGCCAGGGCTTGGCGAAGCTGGCGAGCGGACTCGACACGCCGGCCGTTCGCCTCGGTGATCACCATGCCGGTCCGCAGCCCGGCCCGAGCGGCGACGCTCCGCGGCTTGACCTGCACGATCCAAGCTCCACGCAACGGCCGGGTAAAGCCCAGACGTTCGGCCTGGGCAGCAGTTAGATCGGAGACTTCCAAGCCCAGAGCTTCCAGGTTGATCGTCTCGGGCTGGCCTTCAGGATCGCGGCTCGGAGTCGGCTGCCGCTGGGCCGCTAGGTCGGCGGGTTGGGCCACGATCGTCACGTCCAGGGATAGCCGCTTGCCCTCGCGGAAGACGTCGAGTTTCATCTTCTGCCCCACGGCATACATGGCGACCAACCGTTTCAGCGCAAGAGCGTCGTCGAGCAGTTTGCCATTCACCGCCAGAATGACATCGCCCTCACGCATCCCGGCCTTGGCAGCGGGGGTGTCGGGCAGCACCTCGGCGACCAGCGCGCCCTTGTTCGAGTCCAGCTTGAGCCGACGGGCCATATCCGGCGAGACGTTTGCGAACTGGATGCCCAGATAACCCCGTACCACAGTCCCCGTGCTGGCGAGTTGGGCCGCCACGCCCTTGGCCACGACGCTGGGAATGGCGAGCCCCACTCCCTGGAAGCTGCCCGTATCGCTGCGAATGGCCGTGTTGATGCCAATGATCCGGCCATCCAGGTTGACCAGCGGCCCGCCGCTGTTGCCAGGATTGATCGCGGCATCCGTCTGCAGATAGTCCTCATAGACGTTGATGCCCAGGTTGCGGCTCTTGCCACTGATGATGCCAGAGGTGACCGAACCGACCAGGCCGAATGGAGCACCGAAGGCCAGCACCCGGTCGCCAATCTCCATCTCGTCGCTGTCGCCGAATTCGAGGTGGGGCAGGGGCGATTTGGCCTCGACCTTGATGACGGCCAAATCGGTCTTGGAGTCGCCAAAGACCTCCTTGGACGTTAGTACCTGGCCGTCTCCGAAGGTGACCCGGACCTCGGTGCCGCCGCGGATGACGTGGAAGTTCGTGACAATGATGCCACGTGGGTCGATGACCGCGCCGGAGCCGAACTGGCCGGGCCGACCCCGAGGTTCGCGTGGCCGTGGCGTCGGCTGCTCGTCGCCCTGGTCATCCAGTTCGCTGCGGGAGTCGTCAGGGAGCTGGCGACGCGGCGTGGGAGCGACCCGAACCACCTCGATCGAGACAATCGCGGGGGCCACCCGCTTGACCAGATCGCGGTAGGATCCGTCGGCCTTGGAACTCACGGGGCGACCAGTGTGTCCCGTGGTCGGCGTGAGCAACAGGGCGGCCAGGAAGAGCGTGCCCAGGATGGCGGCGGCCAGTCCGAAAGGTGCAAGGCGGTGCATGGTTCAGTTCCCCTTTATGATTCACACCATTTTACCGCCTGTCCGCCGCCAGAGTCACGGGTGAATCTGAAATCAGTCTGGCCATCGCTAGAATGACGGCTCCACCCCAGAGGACGCACACCGTGGCCCTCATCGTCCAGAAGTTCGGCGGCACCAGCGTGGCCAACTCCGAACGGCTCATGGCGGCCGCCCGCCGGGCCATTCGCGCCCAGCAAGCTGGCCACGAGGTTGTCGTGGTCGTCTCCGCTCGTGGCGACACCACCGACGAACTCATTTCCCTGGCTCGCGAGATCACCGATGCACCCCCCGCCCGAGAGTTGGACATGCTCATGGCCACCGGGGAACAGATTTCGATCGCCCTCCTGGCTATGGCCATCCACACGCTGGGCGGCCAGGCTGAGAGTCTGACCGGCGCCCAGGTTGGCATTGTGACCGATAGTGCCCATACCAAGGCCCGGATTCGCAGCATCTCGACGGCGCGGATTCGCCGGGCCCTGGCCCGTGGGCATATCGCCATCGTGGCGGGCTTCCAGGGCGTCGACGAGGAAGAGAACATCACGACGCTGGGCCGGGGCGGGTCGGACACGACGGCCGTTGCTCTGGCTGCTGTGCTCCGCCACGACCCGGCCGAGCCGCGCGACGACATCGAGTGCGACATCTTCACTGACGTTGACGGAGTCTACACGACCGACCCACGGCTCGTGCCCGAGGCGCAGAAGATGACGCAGGTCAGTTGCGAGGAGATGCTCGAACTGGCCAGCCTGGGAGCGGGCGTGATGCACTCCCGTGCCATTGAGTTTGCTCAGAAGTTCGGTGTGCCGCTGCAGGTCCGCAACAGCTTTTCCGACGTAGAGGGCACCTGGATTGTCCCCGAGCAACCGTGGATGGCCTCGGTGCCGGCCCGAGGCGTGGCCCTGGAGCGCGACGAAGCCCGGGTCCGCGTTTCGGGGCTGCCGGATCATCCGGGCCTGGTCGACCGCATGTTCTCGGCTCTGGCGAGCCGCAACCTCGTGGTCGATATGATTGCCGCCGGCGTGGACGCTGGCGGCCTGGCGGAGATCGGCTTCACCGTCATCAAGGGCGATTTGCCTGCCACGCTCGTCGCCCTGGGACCGATCGCCCGCGTGCTGGGCGGCACGGTCTCGCACTCCGACGACCATAGCAAGATTTCCCTCGTGGGCGTGGGGATGCGGACACACACGGGCGTGGCCCAGGCCATGTTCGAGGCCCTGGCGAGCGCGAGCATCGGTGTACACATGGTCAGCACGAGTGACATCAAGATTTCCGCCCTGGTGGCCAAGGCGGACGGTCTGGCTGCTCTGCGGGCCGTTCATCGGGCCTTCGCCCTGGAGGCGGTCGCCGAGCCGCCCATGGGGCAGACGCCGCTGACCCTGGCTGCCCCTTCGCCCGAGTCCCGACGCGATTTGACCCAGTGGCTTTCGGCACTCGAAGACATCCTGGTGGCGGACGTGCAGATCGATGAGACGCAGGCTCGGCTAGCGGCGTTCGATCTGCCGGCCGGACCGGCCACCCTGGCCCGCGTCTTCGGAGCGGTGGCGCTGGCGGGCATCGTTGTCGATCTGATCGTCTTCAATGTCAACGACCTGGAGCGGGCCGAGTTGTCATTCACGGTTCCCCGCGGCGATGCCGACCGTGCTTTGGAGCAGACCCGCGCGGCCCTGGCCTCGTTGGAGTGCAACGTCTCCGTTCTGGTTGACCGCGAGATCGCCATGGTGAGCGTGCTGGGGGTGGGCATGCGGACTCATACCGATGTGGCGAAGAGAATGTTTGCCTGCCTAGCGGAGTTGGGGATCAACATGACATTGATCTCGACCAGCGAGACGCGCATTAGCGTGGCCGTACCCCGCGACCGGGGAGCGGCTGCTGCCGCGGCACTGCGTGCGACCTTCGGCGTGGTCTAGCCGCACGGTCCTAACTTGATTGAGTGTTCAATGCCGACGAGGGCCTGGAGCGCTCATGCGCCGCTTTGCTCAGCTCTTCAGCGAACTGGACGCCACGACCAAGACGTCGGTCAAGGAAGCGGCGCTGGAACGGTACTTCCGCACGGCTGAGCCCCAGGCGGCGGCCTGGGCGCTGTCGTGCCTCTTGGGCCGTCGAGCTCAGCGCCCGGTGTCGGGGCCGACGCTGCGAGCCTGGGCGGCGGCCGAAGCCAACCTGCCTTCCTGGCTGGTGGATCAGTGCGTGGACAATGTCGGCGATCACGGGGAAGCCCTGGCCCTGCTCCTGCCGCCACCCTCTGCACCGGCCGATCTGTCCCTCGTCGAGGTTATCGAGAACCGGCTCCTGGTGCTGCGTGACCTGGACGAGGCCGCGCGCCGGTCCGTGGTCGTCCGGACCTGGCAGCAGCTCGGCCCCCGGGAGCGATTCCTGTTTCACAAGCTGCTGGGGGGCACTTTCCGAGTGGGTGTGGCCCAATCGCTCCTAACTCGCGCCCTGGCCCGCATAGCCCAAGTCGACCCCGCGACCATGGCCCATCGCCTGGCGGGGGAGTGGAGTCCCAGCGTCGAGACCTGGGAACGTCTCCTTGCCCCTGCCGACTCCCCTCATGCTTGCGATCCAGGTCAGCCCTACCCTTTTCAGCTTGCGTATCCGCTGGACGGCCCGCCCGCCGACCTGGGGCCCGTCGCTGACTGGCAATGCGAATGGAAGTGGGACGGCATCCGAGCCCAGTTCCTTTGTCGCCGGGGCGAGGTGCTGCTCTGGTCCCGGGGCGAGGAACTACTCAATGCGTCATTCCCTGACGTGGTCGCGGTGGCCCAGGGGCTGCCCGACGGGACTGTCCTGGATGGGGAGCTTCTCGCCTGGAGAGCGGGGCAGCCTTTGCCCTTCGCCCAGCTCCAGCGGCGGCTCGGCCGTAAGCGCCCTGACGCCCGGCTGCTGCGGATGATCCCCGTGACCTTCCTGGCCTACGACCTGCTGGAGTTGGACGGGGTCGACGTACGCGGACTGGATCAGGCTGAGCGGCGACTCCGACTCGAAGAGTTGTTCGTTCGGCATGGCCGACACGGGCTGCTACTCGCGCCGCTGCTTCAGATCGGCTCGTGGGAGGAAGCTCATGCTTCTTATGCGGAGGCAGAGGCCCGGCAGGTCGAAGGGCTAATGCTCAAGCGGCGGGCGGCGACGTACGGCGTGGGTCGGGTCCGGGGCGCCTGGTGGAAATGGAAGAGAGCCCCACGCACGGTCGACGCCGTGCTCATCGGGGCACAGCTTGGGCGCGGCAAGCGGGCGGGGCTCTACACCGACTACACGTTTGGCGTCTGGCATGGAGGCGAACTGGCTCCCATCGCCAAGGCCTACACAGGCCTGAGCGACGCGGAGATTCAGCAGGTGGACCGCTTCATCAAGCAGAACACGGTTGGGCAGTTCGGCCCAGTGCGAATGGTGCGACCGAAGCTGGTGTTCGAACTGGCGTTTGAAGGAATTCAGCGGTCGCCCCGACACAAGTCGGGGCTAGCGCTGCGGTTTCCACGGATGGCCCGTTGGCGGCAAGACAAGACGGTGGACCAAGCCGACGTACTGGCCACGCTCCAGGCTCTGCTTCCGCTCGAGCCGATGGATCAGCCGTTGGAGGAGCCACTGGGCGGGCTGTTCGCCAACGTCACCTCGCCCGAATCTTCGTCCTGAACAAGCCGGGCTTCGCGGCGGCGATGCCAATAGCCGGCTGCCCCACCCATGGCCAGCGTGCCGAGCAAGGCCCAGGTGGCTGGCTCGGGAATGGCGGCCGGCCGCAGCAGGTAAGCATGGGTGTCGCCGTTAGGAGCGATGCCAAAGCCGACAATCCAACCCTCGTCGTTGATCGCTTCAGCCCGTTCGAGGAACCAGCCGTCGCCGGTGCTGTCGAGCAGGGTGTTCAAGTCGACGATGCCGCCGGATTGAGTCCAGATGAAGGCGATATCGACGCCGTTCTCAACGTCGTTGGAAAAGCCGACGACGTCGTTCAAGGAGTTGATGCCGCGCCCCTCACCGAGGTTGCCGCCCAGCGTGCCGATGTCGATCAGCGTGTTGGTGGCGGAGATGTAGAGGAAGGCGTTCTGCTGGAAGATGCCCGTGCCGAAGAAGTCGCTGACGTCGGAGACGCCCACGACGTTGCCGTGGACGTTGACCTTGTTGGCGAAGTTGTTGAAGGTGTTGGGATCGCTGGCATTGATTGGAGGCAGAACGGGGATGGCAGTCAGGTTGGCGTCGCCGTTGTCCCAAATGAATGCACGTTGACGGCCGTTGGCATCAAACTCGCCGGTGCCCACGATCCGGCCACCGTCGTTGAGACCGTTGGCGATGGTCGAGTTGGCCCCGCCGTAGAAGGTCGGCAGTTGGGTCGGGGGCGCGGCTGAGTTGGCGTCCCAGCGAAAGGCCACGTAGGGCGGCATGGCGGGATCGGCGGCCAGGTTCGAGTAGCCGACCACGATGCCGCTGGCATTGATGTCGTTGGCGACATTGGTCCCGCCGCCGGGCAGGAGCGGCACGAAGACGTTGTTTGTGCCATCAAAGTAAAAGCCGCGTGTCACGTAACTTGTGCCGGTGAACTGGTTGGTCAACCCGACGACGTGGCCGTGGACGTTGATGCTTCGGCCTTCGCTGGCGGTGCCGCCGGAGCCCGGGACCATGCTGTCGGGGGGCGTGCCAAATAGCGACATCACGCCGCTCTGCCAGATGTAGGCACGATAATCCGGCGGGAAGTCGGTGGTGATGCCCGCGGCTCCAGTGACCAGCCCTGAGGCGTTGAGGGCCGCGGCCCGGCTTTCATTGCCCGTCGGAAAAACGCCCAGGTCGATCAGCGTATACTGCTGGGCCGGCGCGGCCGAGACGACCAACGCCCACACGATCAAGGCCAGTGTCACGCGAACATGCTTCATCATGCGAAATCCCTTGGAACCCTCGACCATTCCCCACGCCACAGCGGAGGTAAAGCTTCCGAGCCCTTGCTCGCTTTAATCTATGTCACAAAGCGGCCTCCGCCAGGAGAATTCCCACCTTACCCATTTTCAACCATGGCGTAGGCCGACCTTCCCAGTTTTTTCTTGGAATGGCCCGCCTGAGCCCGGATGATCTACTAGGTGCCAGTGATTAAGCCTGGGGCCCCCCGATGAAGACGCCACAGCCTCCTGTGACTCCCGACCCACCTGGTCGAGAGGTGCCGCACTATCCAACCCCTCATCTGCCGGCGGATGAGTGGCTGCGTCTGGGGGCCGAGAGTGACGCATTGGCCGTGGAGCCTGCGCCATCGACGATGGTCAATTCGGCTCTAGCCGTCTTTCTGGATAAACAGCCCGAAATCCCTGGCTACACGGTCATCCGGGAGTTGGGGCGCGGCGGCATGAGTATCGTCTACCTTGCCGAGGATAACCGCCTGAAGCGACAGGTGGCGATCAAGGTCATTCTGGATCGACAGTTCGCACGGCGCGACGACCTCGTCCGCTTTCAGACCGAGGCAGAGACCCTCGCGCGGCTTCGTCATCCGAACATTACGCAGATCTATGAGGTCGGGACGGCCGGCGGCGTCCCCTTCATCGTGCTGGAGTATGCCGGGGGAGGCAGTCTCGATCGGTTTCTGCGGGGGCGTCCCCAGGTGCCGCGCCTGGCTGCCCAGGCTGCCATGGTCCTGGCCGAGGCGATGCAATCGGCCCATGAAAGCGGTATCGTTCATCGCGACCTCAAACCAGGCAATGTCCTCGTTAGCGCCGACAGGGGCAAGAGTGTACCCATTCCGGTTACCGTGCCAGCCAGTGACTCGGACCTGGCGCGTTTCGACCTGTTCCGGTCATTGAAGGTCTCCGACTTCGGCCTGGCCAAGCGGCTGGATCAGGCCAGCGAGTTGACCAAGACCGGCATGGTCATTGGCACGCCCAACTATATGGCTCCGGAACAGGCGGCCGGCGATGTAAGCCGCTGCGGGCCCCTGACCGACGTTTACGCTCTTGGGGCCATTCTCTACGAGATGCTCACGGGGCGGATGCCCTTCGCCGGTCCCACTGCGGTAGAAACGATCCTATTGGTTCAAATGGCCGACCCGCTCCCGCCCCGCACCCTCCAGCCCGGTGTGCCCCGCGATCTGGAGACCATTTGCCTGAAAGCGATGAACAAGCTGCCGGAACAGCGGTATGCCAGCGCCGGCGACCTGGCCGCCGACCTGAGGCGGTTCCTGGAGAGGCGTCCCATCCTGGCTCGGCCAGCGTCGGCCATGGACAAGCTAGGCCGTTGGTGCCGTCGCAATCCGGTGGTGGCCGGGCTGGGGGCGGCGCTTTTCCTTACCCTCCTGGCGGGCTTGATCGCCGTCGGCGCGCTCTACCTTCATGCCGACGCCCGGCGCCTGGAGGCCGAAGAGGCCCAGCGGCAATCCCAACTCGCCCGGCAACGAACCGAACGGGAGCGGCAACGAGCAGTGGCCGCAGAAAAGCAGGCTGAGCAGCGTGCCGCCCGCCTCGAAGCCTTCAAGCAGTTCTTGGGCGAAGACTACTTCCGACTCGCCCATCCCAACGAGCTTGGACCGCAAGCAACGATGAAGGCAGCATTGCTTCAGGCGGCCGAACGCATCTCTGATCGGTTCGCCTCCGAGCCGGACCTGGAGGCCTTCATTCGTGATCAGATCGGTGCGCGGTTCTTCGACATGAGCTTGTTCCGAGAGGCCGAGTTCCAGCAACGCCGTGCCCTGGAGCTCTACAACTCGACGGTCGGTCCCAATCACATCGACACTCTCAACCTCCGGAGCAACCTGGTCACGACCTGGACGGCAATGGGTCGCTACGCCGAGGCCGAGAAGGCCTGTCGTGCCGTGCTGGCGGACCGCGAGCGCCTGTTGGGGCCAGACGATCCGACGGCCATAGCCACCATGGGCGAACTGGCCACGATTTTGCAAAAGCAGGGCAAACTCGCCGAGTCGGAGCAGTTTTTCCAGCAGGCCTATGATGCCATGGCGCGAGTCAAGGGACCGGACGATGGCGACTCACTCGTCCTGCAAAGCAACCTGGCCGGCGCCCAAGTTGAGGTCAGTAAGTTCATCGAGGCCGAACGAAATTACCGAGCTGCCCTGACTGGCTACTCTCGGTTCAAAGGTCCCGACGACTTGACCGTTCTGGGGCTGACCTTCAATCTCGGCAACTTCCTGCTCAACGTCGGCAAGCCCGCCGAGGCTCTGCCCCTGCTCCAACGGGCCGCCCAGGCCTTTCGTGCTAGGCTCGGCGACGACGCGGCGGCAACGCTCATCGTCATGAGCGGCTATGCGGGTTGCCTGCAAACACTCGAGCGATTGGACGAAGCCGAGCCACTCCTACGTCTGGTGGTGGACCGACGCGAAAAGCTGCTCGGCCCCAAGCACCCGCAGACACTTTTGTCCCGGCACAACCTCGCAGGCCTCCTGGACGAGCGTGGCCAACTCGCGGAGGCGGCCCGCCTTTACCAAGCTGTCCTGGCGGACACTATCGAAGTGCAAGGAGTGGACCACCCAGATGTCCTGGCCACCGAGTACGCCTTGGCCCGCAACGTCCTTCGGCAGCGCCGCTGGTATGATGCCGAGCAGGCGTTCACTGCACTCGTCGCCAAGCAAGAGCGCATCCTGGGCGCGAGCCACCACTACACCCAGGAAGCCCGCATGCTGTTGGCCGAGGCGCTACTTCGCCAAGACAAGGCCATGGCCGCCGAGGAAGTCACGCGGGTCGTGCTCGCTATCCGTCTAAAGGCGTTTCCTGCTGGCCATTTCCGCCAAGAGATCGCGCGTAGCCTCCTAGGGCTGTGTCTCCTCAGTCAGGGGCGAGCGGCCGAGGCCGAGCCACTGCTCATCGAGGCGGCGACTGCCTTGATGGCCGACGCCGACGCTCCCCTGGTGCAAAGGCACGATGCCGCTCAACGGGTCATTGCTGTGAGCGAAAAACTGAGCAAGCCCGAACAGGCCGACGCCTGGCGGAAGCGGCTTCAGTCCCTGCCGGAATTGCCACCCTCCCGTCTACCTTGAGAGCGCCGCGCATGAGGAAGGCCCGAGGGTAGGCGATACCCTCGGGCCTGGCGTGATCTGGCGTGGACCTAGTTCTGGTTCATCCGCTTCATGATCTGCTCGAACACCGAACCCTTGATCTCGATGCGGAGCGACACGACCTTGTCACGCTCGGAGTCGCCGATCGTGATGCCGGAAACGATGTCGGAGATCATCTTGCCGGATTCCGGATCCTGGGCCTGCAGGCTGAGGATGCCAGCCATCTGCTTGACCTGCTCCATCATCTGCTTGATCTGCTCGACGCCTGCGGCATCCGTGGCGAAGGTGTTCAGTTCGAAGATGACCCCTTCCTTGATGCTGACAAACATGGTCATGCCTTCGACCTTCTCGAAGACTTCGCCCTGCGGCGCGCCCTGCATGAGCGTCCGGATCGACTCGGGCAGGCTGATCACGCCCCACATCGCCTGGCGGGTGTCGGCCTTGGCGAGCAGGGTGGTGAACTCCTTCTTCTGCGTCGCCGGGCCCCGACCTTCGTGACGGGCGATCGCCTTTTCGACTTCGTCCTTGGCGGTGCCAGCCACCATGGTGGTGCCGTCGACGAAGCAGGCGTACATCGACTTCTCACCGACTTCCTTGACCTCGTAGAGGTTGCGGGAGCCAAGCTTGGACGTGATGACGCGTTCCTGGCCGCCGGCCGCCACCAACGAGTTCACGCTGGCTTCGATCTTGGCCACGTCAAAGTTGCCGCGGACGATGATGAGCGTCTCCGCGTCGGGGCGCGGCGGTCCACCGGCGAGGTCGACCTGGAAGCCACTCACTGCCACGGTGATGGAGGTCAGGTCCTTAAACGGGTCGAAGCCCATGGCCTTCATGACACCCATGATCTGGGTGTTCGCGTCCAACCGCTCCTTGATCTTGGGCTGGATCTGCTTGGCGAAGAGAGGCGACTCGACCATGGTCTTCAGGTTGAACGAGAAGACCATTTCGGTGTTTTCGGGCAGTAGTTTTTCCTGCGCGCGGGCCGGGGCGGGAGCCAGCAGCACCGCCGCGAGCAACAGGCACATCGAACGGCGAGTCCAGGCGGACAGCGTCGGACACATCGGCAGTCTCTCCGGAATTGAAGGAAGTGGGCGGCCGGTCCCGCCGGCGCCGTGGGTTCATCCTATGCCTACCCCTTTGGCCGGACAACGGTTTCACAGCACCCGAGCGATCAGGCATTTGAGGTATGAGGTTTCGGGGCAGGCCACGCTGACGGGGTGGTCGGGAGGCTGGCCATGCCGCTCCAGGAGTTGGACCGGGCGCTTGGCCTCGGTGGCCACCTGGGCCAGGACTTCTTCGAGTTGGGCGGGCGTGATGACCCCGGAACAACAGCAAATGACCAGGATTCCGCCGGGTTCAAGGAGCAGCATCCCCAGAGCGAAGAGGCGGCGGTAGCCCGACAGGGCCGTGTCGATCGCCCGCGACGACCGGGCAAATTTGGGGGGATCGAGCACGATGAGGTCGAACTTTCGCTTGGCCTTGGCTGCTTCTTCGAGCCAGCGGAAGACGTCGGTTCGTTCGTAACTGACTTGCGAGAATTCGTTGACGGCCGCATTCTGGCGGGCCAATTCCAGGGCCGGCTCGGAGCCGTCGATGCCGACCACCTCGGCCGCCCCGGCCCGGGCACAATGCAGCCCGAATCCCCCAGTGTAACAGAAGGCGTCCAGCACTCGACGGCCCGGGGCGTACTTGGCCACGGCCTGGTGGTTGTCCCGCTGGTCTAAGTAGTAACCCGTCTTCTGCCCCTCGCGCAGGTTGACCAGAAAGCGCACTCCATGCTCGACGATTGTGATTGGGCCCTCCGGGAGTGCCCCCCAGAGAAGGCCGTCTTGGAGTTCGACGCCCTCCTGCTCGCCGATGCCTCGTTCGGTCCGCAGGTAGATGCCCTCGGGCTGGACCAGTGAACGGAGGAGATCGACGAAGCGGTCGCGGCGTTGGGCCAGGGCCAGACTGGTGAACTGCAGGATGAGCCAGCGGTCGTAGGCGTCCACGGTCAGACCGGACAGCCCGTCGCTCTCACTGAAGACCAGGCGGCAGGCTTGTTGCGGGCCGGTCAGCCGCAGTACGTCGCGGCGGAGAGCCAGGGCTTGGTCGAGCCGAGACTTGAGGAAGTTGTCGTCAATAGGCTGGTCGTGAAGCCAGGAATAGAGCCGGACGCGAATGCGGCTACGGCCGTTGTAGAGCCCATGGGCAATGAAGGCGCCGCCATGGGAGAAGACTTCGACGGCGTCGCCGTCCGCCGGATCGCCGTCGAGGGAGGCGATGGCGCCGGCAAAGACCCAGGGGTGGCGCGCGTAAAAGGGCTTGGCGCGGCGGGGCAAGAGGAGCACTTGAGCTGTCGTGGCCATGGAACCATCCTATGAGGTCCATGGCGCAGACGCGCAATCACGCTCCGGCACCGAGCATCTGCTTCAAGGCTGGCCGCAGGCCTGCGATGGCACGTGATCGGTGGCTGAGCACCTGCTTGATAAGAGGACTTAGCTCGCCAAAGGTGCGGTGGAACTCGGGGACAAGGAATAGGGGATCGTAGCCGAAGCCGCTGGAGCCGCTGGGTTCAGTCAGCAGCCGACCATGGCAGCGGCCCTCGCTGCTGGCCACTACCGTGCCTTCTGGATCGGCCAACACCGCGACGCAAACGTAGTGGGCATCACGCTTTTCGGCCGGGAGGTTGGCGACCTCGGCCATGAGCTTCGCGTTGTTTTCAGCGTCTGCTCCGTGCCGGCCGGCGTAGTAGGCCGAGTGGATGCCCGGAGCGCCGCTGAGTGCGGGAACGACCAGTCCGCTGTCCTCGGCCAGCGTCCACTCTCGGGCTGCCCACGCCACGCCAACCGCCTTCTTCGTGGCATTCTCCAGGAAGCTGGTTCCATCCTCGGCGATTTCGGGCACGTCGGAGAATGCCGTGACGGGAACCAGTTCCAAAGGCAGGTCGGCAAGGAGCGGCCGCAATTCCTCAATCTTCTTGCGATTGCGGCTGCCGATGACCAAGCGGCGCGGCATAAGGTGCCTTCCAGCAGACGGGGAGGGAACAGTTGGTCCTTGTTGTATAGCTCGTGTGGGCGAGGTGGAAAAATCGGCGAACTGGCTTAAATCCAGGGCTCGGTCCAGCGAACAACTTGCTGTACGCCGACCCATGTCGGGCCGGCCACGGAAGACACGGGGAATCCCCCCAAGCACCATTTCTGAAGGGGCAAGCAACGATGTGCAAGAAACTGCTGCTGGTGGGCGGCGTGCTGCTGGTGGCCGTCTGGGTGTCGGGATCGGCGACCGGCCGCGAAGCCATGAGCTACTTGTCGACGGGCTGGAAGGAGATGCGGCTGTCCTTTAAGAAGGTCGTTCCGCTCGACTTCGAAATCAAGCGCGCCGAAAACCTCCTCGCCAGCCTGGACAAGACCGACGAGCGGCTCGTCAATGCTCTCGCGGCCCAGATTCAGGGCATGCAACGGCTGGAGCGGGACGTCGAGACGGCCCAGGGCAACGTCGAGCGGATGAAGGCTGAACTGCAAATCCTTAACGACGAGGTCAAGAACCGCCTGGCCAGCGGCACCAACCTGGAAACCGACCGCAAGCTCTTGAATCTCGAGCGCAAGCTTAAGGAAGTCAAGACGGCGGAGGGGCTGCTGCGGAACAAGTCTGCTGCCAAGGAGCAGGGCCAGCAGCGGCTCGAGTTCATCAAGACCCAGCGCGAGAATCTGCGTGAGCAGCGCCTCGACCTGGAGCAGCGGATTGTCTCCCTGCGGACCAATCTTGAAATGCTGAAGGCCTCGGAACTGAAGAACAAGCATGCCCTCACCGACGAGCAGCTTGCCGACGTGCAGCAACTCAAGGAACTGGTCGACCGCCTGGAAGAGCAGATCGAAACCCGCGTGATCGAGTTGAAGATCCGCCAAGATGAGGTCCCGACCTCCAGCACCCGTCAGGGCCGCAGTGGCACGAATGTCACCGTGGAGATCGACAGCTACCTGGGTCGGGGCGAAGTGGCTGGCAAGTAACGCGACTCAAATCGACCGACCATCGCCTGACGCCGCCGCGAGCCTTGTCTCCGGCGGCGTCCTTGCATTTGGGCCCATGCCGACAGTCCATAGGATGAACGAGCGGAATCCCCCTTCTTGACCCCCAGCGGCATGGGACGGTGCATCGTGGCTCACCCGGAATGGAGCGCGGCCGAAGCCCAGGCGGCCGACACCCTCATCGCCTTGGCCCTGGCTGAGGACCTGGATCATGCCGGGGACCTGACCTCGCAGGCCGTCATCCCCGCTGACGGCTCCGGCGTCGCCCGCTTTGTCGCGCGTTCGGCCGGAGTGATTGCGGGACTGCCGATCGCCGCGGCTGTGTTTGCTCGTCTCGATGCCCGCTGCGATTTCACACCTCTGGTCGCCGATGGGACTGCAGTCGCCGCGGGAACCGTGGTCGCCGAGGTGGCCGGGCCTCTGCGGGCACTCCTTACCGCGGAGCGGACTGCACTGAACTTTGTCCAGCGGCTGAGCGGCATCGCCAGCCTGACCCAACGGTTCGTTGCCGCGGTCCAAGGGCTGCCTTGCCAGGTGTTGGACACCCGCAAGACGCTGCCCGGCTGGCGGCGGCTTGAGAAGTATGCCGTCCGTTGCGGCGGTGGCACGAACCATCGTCAGGGGCTCTTCGATGCCGTCATGCTCAAGGACAATCACCTGGCCGCGATCGGCGGCGGGGCCGGAGCCGTTCGACGTGGCGTCGACGCCGCCCGGGCAGAGTACGACCGCTCCGTTCCCATCGAGGTCGAAGTCGAGACGTTCGACCAACTAGATGCCGCCTTGGCCGCCCAGCCTGACATCATCATGCTCGACAACATGGACGTCGGCATGCTTCGTGCCGCTGTGGCCCGACGTGATGACCAGGCTCCTAGCGTTCGGCTGGAAGCGTCGGGCGGCATCTCGCTGCAGAACATCCGGGCCGTGGCCGAGACCGGCGTCGACCTTATCAGCATCGGGGCTCTAACCCACTCCGCGCCCGCCCTGGATGTTGCCCTCGATTTCGTCAGGAACTGAGAGGTGGGAGGCTCAAACAGTCCCGGGCGAATGGGATGCGTCGAAACGCCGCGATTGTTCAATTCCGCAACTCTCATCGTGAATCATAATGCTACAGTCGGCCGGCTTTCGGTTCTTTCGAAGTCATATAAGGAAATCTGAATTCAAATGTTTGTCAAGTAATGACTTGTGTCATTCGAGTTCAATCTGGTGAGATCGTGCTCATGCTTTGGCACGGGTTGTGCAGTTAACTTCAACTGCTAAGGCTGGTTGCGAGTCCCAACCTTAGCTGTTCCTCCCTTCCCAACAACCGGGAGCCCAGTGGGCTGGCGAGCCCACCTGGACTCCCGGTCACCTCATTTGGTGTGCCGTCTGACCATTGATCCCGGCACGAGCGCAAGTTCCATTTCGTTGCCAAAATGCCCGGCGCGGCCGGGCAGCCGCTGCGGTAGAATGAAGCAGGGATCGGCCGTTCGGGGTTGATGTTGCCATGGCGGCAGCGCGCCACTTGCATTTGATCATGCACGCCAAGGCGGCGTCGCACCCCGAACTGCGGGCTGCCGTGACCAGGGCTCGGTCCCTGGGGCACCGCATCACTCCGCGAGTGACCTGGGAACCTGGCGACGCGGCCATCTATGCTGCCGAAGCACACGAGCGGGGCGTGGATGGGATCGTGGCTGCCGGTGGCGACGGGACGCTGCACGAAATCGTGAACAGCCTGGCCCGCGTGCAGCTTCCCACCCCCGTGCCGCTTGGGGTGATCCCCATGGGCACCGCCAACGATTTCGCCGTCGGGCTGGAGTTGCCCGTGGGCGATCCTTGGGATGCCTTGCGAATCTGCTTGGTAGATCCCGTCCAAGAGATTGACCTTGGACGACTGAATGACCAGTACTTCGTCAACATGGCCAGCGGCGGGGTAGGGCCGCAGATCACCCGCGACACTCCAGAGGGCATCAAGTGGTGGTTCGGCGGCATGGCCTACTTCATCTCGTCGCTGGCAGCCTTGCCAGTGCTCGAACCCACACTCTGCAAGGTTCGGGTGCCTGGCTGGCAGTGGGAGGGGCCGGTTTTCGTCTTGGCCGTGGGAAATGGGCGGCTGGCGGGGGGCGGCGTGCCAGTCTGTGCCCGAGCGGCCGTCAACGATGGCTTGCTCGACCTCCTCGTCATTTCCGACCTCGAGGACAACGACGTCATTACGCTGGTGACCAATCTCATGCGGTTGCATCAGCCACCGAGCAACGCGCAGACGATTTATCGCCAGGTGCCCTGGGTGGAAGTCGAAGCCCGACACCCCATGACCTTGACGCTCGACGGCGAGCCGCTTTCCGGCGACCGTTTCCGCTGGGACGTGCTTCCGCGGCAACTGCGCATGTTCCTACCTCCTATCTGACCCGGTGAATCCCATGCGCGTTCATTTCAACTGTCCGCGGTGTGGCAAGAGCCTAAAGGCCGACTCGAGCCTGGCCGGCAAGAAGGCGACCTGCACCCGGTGCGGCCACCGCCTGGCCGTGCCCGGCGACCCACCGGCAACGGAGTCCGATCTCGAGGAGATGGAACACGACCAGGAGGAGGCAGGGTCAGAAGACGAAGAGGAGACCCAAATCGTGCCACCCCCCGTGCGGTCCAGTGGCGCCTCCTCCAGTCGCAGCGTGGAAGGGGCTGCCGCAGCTCCCTCCGGTTCGGCTATCGTCGACGATAACGCTCCTGGCTTGGCCTCCATGTACCTTGGAGCCGTTGTTCTGGTTCTCTTTCTCTCGTCCAACCTAGTTGGCGGTGGTGCGATCAGCCTCTTGGGGCTGCACTTTGCCCTGGCAATGAACCTCGCCTTCTGCTTGACCTGCATCGTGGTGTCCTGGGTCGGCTGGCGATTGGCCCGTGAGGCCCGAGTGCAGGCGGCGGCCCAGCATGGCCGGGGCAAAGCCTATGCCACAGCCGCCGTGACGGTCCATGCCATCTTTCTCTTGCTCAACGTAGGGATGGCCGGCGCCCTGGCTTTTGCCTGGGCAGCGGGACCGCAGTCGGCGACGGTGGTCGGAGGTCAGGCCGTTCCCGGGCTGCCCATGCTCGGCGATGTGTTCAAACAGATCGGCGACCTGCAGAAAGAAATCGACAAGCTGGCCAAGTAGGAGTGCCGGTCCCGTGACAGCTTCGGCTCTGAATTTCATTCGGACGGCAGTGCGCAAGATGTCGGGCTATACGCCTGGCGAGCAGCCGCAAGAGCAGGGGA
>CALLZJ010000054.1 GCA_937858435.1 uncultured bacterium | reverse complement strand
GTGGCCATGGCAACCATCGTGAATGAGAACAGACAGGCGAGTCCCAGGCGGGCACAGGGCGGCATGGTCCTTCTCCCTCGGTGAAGTCGCGGCAGGGCTGGCGGAATAGACATATAACACCCTTTCCGGGGACCTGCTGCAACTCTTTTCGAGGAGATCCATCATGCGCCGCATCCTGGTCGTGTCGTTGGCCTGTGCCGCCCTCGGGGCCTGCGCCCTGCCCACGGCGGCCGAGTCCAAGGAGACGCCGCCCGTGCTCAATTTCACCATGAAGACCATCGACGGCAAAGACCTCAAGCTGAGCCAGTTCCAGGGCAAGGTCGTGCTCTTCGTCAACGTCGCCAGCAAGTGCGGCCTGACGCCCCAGTACCAGGCCCTGCAGGACCTGCACGACAAGTACGCCGACCAGGGGCTGGTGATCATCGGCATCCCCGCCAACGACTTTGGCCGGCAGGAGCCCGGCTCCGACTCGGAGATCGCCGAGTTCTGCACCAACAAGTTCGGCGTCAAGTTCCAGATGATGAGCAAGGTCGTGGTCAAGGGCGACGGCCAGTGCGAACTCTACAAGTTCCTCACGTCGAAGGAGTCGAACCCGCAGTTCGCCGGCGACATCACCTGGAACTTCGAGAAGTTCCTCGTGAACCGTAAGGGCGAGGTCGTGCAGCGTTTCAATCCGCGCGTGAAGCCAGACGATCCGCGCGTGCTCAAGGCCATCGAGGATGAGTTGGCCCAGAAGTAACCCCCGCGGGTGCAAGCCAGGCGGCCGGCGGGCGTCTCCCGCCGGCCGTGCTCATGGGGTACAATGAACGGATTGAAGGTCCGTGTCGGTGGCGTCCATCTGCTCCTGCCGGAGGCCTGTGTCATGTTCAAGGAAATCGGTGCTCTCGCCTCGATGCTCAAGGCTCTCCCGAAGATGAAGGAGGAGATGGAAAAGATGCAGGCCCGCCTGGGTGAGATCCAGGTCGAGGGCGACGCCGGGGCCGGCATGGTCAAGGTGCGGGTCAACGGGCGGATGGAAGTCGTGGCCTGCGACATTAGCGACGAAGCGCTCGGCGACCGAGAGCTGCTCGAAGAGCTGGTGCGGATGGCGACCAATGCCGCCCTGGACCGAGCCCGGCAGGAAGTGGCCGAGGCCTCGGGCAAGCTGGTCGGCGAACTGGGGATCGCCCCGCCGGGCGGCCTGCCTGATCTGTCCGGTCTGATGGGGTCGTAGTCATGGCCGTGGGCGAACCACGCGGACCCCTCGCCAGCCTCATCGAGGAGTTCTGTCGGCTGCCGGGCATTGGCCCGAAGTCCGCTGAGCGCCTGGCCCATCACCTCCTCGCCGCCGATCCCGCTCAAATCTCCGACTTGATCGCCGCCCTCAGCCGCGTTCGGGACGGCGTTCATCCGTGCCGCACCTGCTTCAACCCCACCGAGGGCGACCAGTGCGACATCTGCCTGGATCCCCGCCGCGATCCCCAGGTGATCTGCGTGGTTGAGCAGCCCAAGGACCTGATGGCGCTGGAACGGGCGGCCGTCTTCAAGGGCCAGTACCACATCCTGCAGGGCCGGATCGCTCCCCTGGAGAACGTCGGACCGGAGAAGCTCACCGTCGACCAGCTCCTCCGCCGCATCGAGGAGAATCAGGTGCGTGAGCTGATCATGGCCACGAACCCGACCATCGAGGGTGACGGCACGGCTCTCTATATCTCGAACCTCTTGGCCAGCACCCCGGTCAAGATCACGCGGTTGGCCCGGGGGCTGGCAGCGGGCTCCCACCTGGAGTTTGCTAACCGCGACGCCCTGGCCGATGCCCTGGAGGGGCGGCGCACGTTCTGATCGCCCGGCTCAGGAGCGGGTGGCCGCCAGCGTTTCGATCCGCGTCAGCAACTCGTCGGCCAGGTTGGCCCGGGCAATGCGGCTGCCCTGCGGTCCCGCTCCGACCAACGCCCAGTCTGCCATTCCCTCCAGTGTGTTGGCACAGACCAGGTCCGCGCCCGATTGCTCGCGGGCGGCCTCGGCCCGGGTCCACAACTCCTCTGCGTCCAGGCCGACCTCGAGCTTGAACTTCACGAGAATGCCCCGAAAGCCCCAGGGTGCCCGAATCTGATCCACGAGCTTGAGTGTCGGCTTCAGCCTGATCCAGAGTTCGTCGTGCCGGCTCGAGATCTTCCCAGCCGTGAGGTTCGGCCCCTGGGGCAAACCCGACTGCCCGGCGAAGACGCCCGTCACCTCGTAGTCGCCCACAGCGGCACAGTGAACGACGGCTGCGTAGGGCCGACCTGCCTGCCGCTGATCCAGATGCTCCTCCATCAACTGTCGTAGTTCCGCGAAGGTACGGTAGGCCCGGACCTCCAGGGGTGGCCCCGTGCCTGAGCCCAAGGCGTACGGGTCCGGAAGCACTTCGGGGTGGGAGGTGAGGAGGGTGACCGCGTGGCCCCGACGCTGGGCGGCCAGGGCGATGGCGGCGCCGGTGCGGCCAGTGAAACGGTTCGTGATGCAGCGGACCTGGTCGATCGGCGTCTGCGTGTTGCCGGCCGTGACCAGGATGTGCATGGCTTTATCCCCGCGGAGTGTTCCCGAGTCAGCGCGCGTCCAGTCGCAACGACCGCACGATGACCTCCACGGCGCGCTGGCTGTCGGCCGCCTGGGTGGGCGTGTAACGCGCGGCCACCGTTGCGCCGCCCGCCGTCTGGCGGATGACGTAGTAGTCGAACAGGAGCGGCGTGCGATTGGCGGCTTCCACTTCCACGACAAACTGATCGATGAGGAAGGGCTGCGTGGCGACGCGCCGAATGGTGGGTTGCCGCAGGACTTTGAAGGCTTGCCGGGCCAGTGTCGTGCTGGCTTCCTGCTTGAACTGCTCGATGGTGGGCACCTTGGCCAGGGGCTCCAGAGTCAGGAGCAACCCCGCCCCGCCGGGGCCGTCCAAGATGATCTGCTTGGGGTCGGCCTTACGCAGCGTCCAGGAACGGGGATAGGTGAAACTGGCGCCCACGCCCGGCTCGTCGAACAGGATCAGCGTGTTGCCCGGCATCGGGTCCAGCACCAGCCCCCGCAGGGCGGCGTCGGCCAGTTCAGGAACCGGCGCCCGTTGCCGATCCAGCGTGAACTGCCCTTCGATGCGGCCCACCTCCTGACCCTGCGGGTTGAGCATCCAACTGGTGGCGGACAGGGTGAGGTGGACGACACATTGATCCTGGAGATCGAAATGGGCCGTGCCCTCCAGCCGCTGGCGATTGGAACCGTCGGCGTTGACGCCCGCCACCGTGCCCGAGAAGGCGATGACGACCACGTTGCGCCCGGCCCGGCCCACGATTTCACGCAGTGTGCAGCCGATCTCCCCGGTCTCGAGCGTTTCGAGGTCGGTCAGGGCCAGGACCAACGGGGTAGCGGCCGCCCAGCGCTCCCCCACGCGCACCGGCTGTCGGGGAAGCAAGCCCGCGAGCAGCGGCGTGAAGAGTTCCCAGCGGGCCTGGTCCAACTCGCTCCAGGTGAGGGCGCCGTCCGGCGAGAAGCTGTCGATCTGGCCGCGCTCGGTCCGCCAGATGACCCGGCGGCGCGTGACAGACCTGAGGCTATGGGACTGCGGCTGGTCGCCGATCTGCCGCTGATAGTCGAGCTGGCGATAGAGCCGCAGCGTCTTTTGGGCCAGCCCGGCCTGGTCGAGCGTGAGAACCCGTTCATGGTAATCGAGCGTACTCGTACCCGTGAGGCTGACCTGCTGCGGCTCCTTGCCTTCACCCTTGTTAACCTGGATTGTGCCGCGCAGGTTGCTGCGGGATGTGACCCGGAATACCTGGCCTGGCGCGAAGCGCTCTTCGAGCCGGGTCGCTCCCTGAGACTGAGCGGGCTCGCACCAGAGTCCCCAAGCGATGAGATAGAGGCAGAGTCGGATCATCAAGACTCCGAGCGGCTCGTGTACGCGATGGCCACTCGATTCTACCCCGCTTGCCGCTGGCTTGTCGAATTTTCATGCAACAATGACCATGAATGCAAGTCTGTACACCTGTTGGTCTGGCGGCGTGTGCGGGACAGCGGGCTAAAAATCGGTCGGAATCGGTGCTCGACAGTTTGTCCTAACCCAAGCAATGGTCCATATTTGAAGTGGGGTATCGTTTCCGGGATTGCACATCGTCCCGATTTTGCCGCGCGACTGGCGTTGGGTTTGCAGGGTCAAGGCGTGTTCGCGGTCGGCTCGGAGCAGAAAGCGGGCCGCGGCGGACACCCGCAACCGTGGGTGGCGGGTCGGTTTAGGCCGCGAAAACCAAGCGAACGGCGTGAGCGCGAATTGTGTCCTTTTTCTCACAAATCGCGCGTGTCGGAAAAAGCGTCCGGAAACTTGAGGGAAACTGTAACAAGTCGGGCTCTCGCTGCGTATTAGAGAGTAGGCGTCGTGCAGGTCCCAGCCCAAGCTAGCCGGCGCGCCCGGAAGGAGTCGCCATGACGGACTATCGCAATCCCGCGATCCGCCAGCTCAAGGATCAGCAAGTTCGATTCGCCCCGCTCGAGAAGCGGCAGGAGCAGCTCAATCGTTTGGAGCGGCTGCTGGCCGAGGTCGAGCCGAACCGGACTTTCCCCTATCAGTACGTCTGCTTCCGCATCACGGACTACCGGACGGAGCAGTTTCCGAAGCTCCTGATCTCGGGTGCGGACCTGGAGCACGACCTGCGGCTGTTCATCCGCGACCTGGCGGAGACGGTGCCGCCCGTGCCCCTGGAGGACGTGCCCGAGGAAGTGCTCACGCTCGACGACCTGGCCGATCGGCTCAAGGTCTCAACCAAGACGCTCAACCGTTGGCGCCACCAAGGACTGGTCACGCGCTGGGTGCTGAGCAAGGGTCGGCGGAAGGTGGCGGTGCGGCAGTCGTTGCTGCAGCGCTTCCTGGACGCCAATAAGGACCGGGTGGAACGCGGCAGCCGCTTCTCGCAGATGAGTGCTGCCGAACGTGCGCGGATTCTGGCCAGGGCTCGGCGTCTGGCGCGGATCGCGCCCCACCGTTTCATGGACATCTGCCAACGGATTGCCCGCAAAATGAACCGCTCAGTCGAGACCATCCGCTATACCCTGAAGAACCATGACCGGGCCAATCCGCGCTCGGCGATTTTCGCCCGGCACAAGGAACAGCTCTCGGCCGAGGACAAGCAGGCGATCTACAACGCCTACCGCCGTGGCATGGGCGTCGAGGCGCTAGCCGACCGCTTCAGCCGGACCCGCACCTCCATCCTGCGCATCATCAACGAAGTGCGGGCCCAGCGCCTCAAGGCCCAGCTCATCGACTACATCCCGCACGAATCCTTCGACGATTCGGAGGAGGCGGCGGCGATCTTGGCGCCCATGCCCAACCTGGCCGAGTACGAGGCGAGCCGGGCCAAGGCCCGCAGCTCCGTCCCCACCGGCCTGCCCCCCGAACTGGCGACCCTCTACGAGGTTCCTCTCCTGTCGCGCGAGCAGGAAGCCCATCTCTTCCGCAAGATGAACTTCCTCAAGCACCAGGCCGCCAAGCTCCGGGACCGCATGGAGCCCGGCAAGGCCCGCACCGCCGACCTTGAGCAGATCGAGGCCTGGCTCCTGGACGCTCAGGCCATCAAGGAGCAGCTCATCAGCGCCAACATGCGGCTGGTGGTGTCGATCGCCAAGCGGCACGTCAACTCCGCCGACAACTTCTTCGAACTCCTCAGCGACGGCAATCTGTCGCTGATCAAGGCGGTCGACAAGTTCGACTACAGCCGCGGCTTCAAGTTCAGCACCTACGCCTCCTGGGCGATCATGAAGAATTTCGCCCGCAGCATCCCCGAGGAAAAGGTGCGGCGCGATCGCTACATGACCGGCTCCGAGGAGATGTTCGAGTTCGCGGCCGACAATCGCAGCGACGAACGGGCGGCCCTTGCCGGGGCCGAGCAGGCCAAGCGCGAAGTCAATCGGCTGCTCGACACCCTCAGCGAGCGGGAGCGGCGGATCATGCAGCTCCGCTTCGGCCTCGATGCCGAGCAGGGGCTCACCCTCGAACAGGTCGGCAAGGACCAGGGCATCACCAAGGAACGGGTCCGGCAGCTCGAGGCCCGCAGCCTCTCCAAGCTCCGGCAGCTCGTCCGCACCGAAAACGTCGAGGCACAGTAACTCTCGGCCGAACTTCCTGGCGCATGAAAGAACCCCGGTGCCTTGCGGCATCGGGGTTCTTGTTTTGCACTCAGGGTGGAGCCGGGAAGCTACTCGGTCTCGACCTTCTGGCCCAGCTTTCGGCGGAGGCTCGGCAGCCGCAGCGCGGTCGCCGCTCCGGCCAGACCCAGGAGCAGAATCGTCGAGGGTTCCGGGATCGGGCTGGCCTGCCAGGTGAACGTGTCGATGCCGATGAAGTCCGAGTTATTGCCGAGGGGACCCGCGTCTTCCACAAAGTAGCGGAAGGCGACGCGGCCT
>CALLZJ010000053.1 GCA_937858435.1 uncultured bacterium | reverse complement strand
CGTTCTGCGTCTCGATGAGCTTCGCCGACGGAAAGATCGTGAAGGGCAGGGGGCTGTCCTGGGTCGCGCGGACCTTGAGCACGGCCAAGTCGTTGAGGCGATCGACACCCACCACCTCGGCGGTCAGCTCCGTGGCATTGGCTTCCCCACTATTGACCGTCACTTCAATGCTCTGTGGAGGCGCGTCGCTGGGCCGCATCATCCCCACGACGTGGGCATTGGTGACAATGAGGCCGGGCTCCAGGCAGAAGAAGCCGCTGCCCGTATTCGAGCCCCCCCGACTCGCCACGCGCAGGAACACGCTGGACTGCTTGATCCGGCGCACGAACTCCGGCCCGGGCTGCCCGCTGCTCGCTGACCCTGCCGAGTCCTGCGGCGCCTCAGGAATGGGCCCCCGGGGCAAGTAGCTCACCAGCCCCGCTTGCTCCAGGCTGGGGATGAAGAACCCGGCCTTGACGTCGTCGCTGAGTCGTTCAGGGGGATTGCCCTCATCGTTACCCGCACCGGGAAGTTGACCAAACGGGCCACCGCGCATCGGCATCCCAGGTTGCGGCCCCGACGGACCCTGGTGGTCGGTGTGGGCGTGCTGCTGCTTGCGTGCTTCGTTCCCCGTGAGGCCAGCCACGAGTAACACCACGGCGCAAATGATCACGCCGAGGACCACCAGGACCGTCAAGCTGATGATGACGGCGGGCATGGCCATGGACTTCTTGGCCGATCGGCGTTTCACGCCCCGCGGACTGCGATGGGGCCGGGGCGGCGGCGGTGCGGCTGCTTCCTCCATCTCCAGTTCCGCTTCCAGCATCGTCTCCTCGACGGGCTCCGCTTCGACTTCCGGCACTTCGAGGTCGACCGCAACAGGAGACTCAACGACCTGGACGCCGGCCGCCGTCCACAGCAGCCGCGACTGGCAGCGCTGGCACACCAGCTTGCGGCCCATGAAGTCATCGGGAAGCTGATAGCCCGTGTTGCAGGCCGGACACATGATTCGCGTCATGAGCAGTCGCTCCGAGAGTCGCCAGCGGGCAGGGCGCCGACGTGGATTCAGTTCGATCTTAGGCTGCCTTTCTGACCGCTGCAAACAATTAATCGACAACTAACGCCAACGGTCAGGCCAGGCCCGGAAACTGTACGTGCCGAACGCAAGCGCGTGCCGAGGACAGGCCACGAATGGCCCAATTCCTGAAGATATCTGTAGCCCCGACTGCCGCGAGCTGACGGAGAAACCCCATGCGCCGCACCGAGAGCATTCGCCTGACGCTGCCGTCCGAGGACTGGCTACAGGGGCAGTCAAGCTGGACCGAAGCCGGTGGCGACGGCTTCGTCGTCCTCTTCCTCCATGGCTTCGGGTCAGTCCGCTGGGGCGAGAAGCCACAGGCCCTGGAGGCGGCCTGTGCCCGGCGGGCCTGGCCCTTCGCGACCTTCGACTTTCGGGGCCATGGCGAGTCGAGCGGGACCCTTCGCGCCCTGCGCGGCAGCCGGCTCCTGGAGGACCTCGAAGCCATCCGCCAGTGGGCCGACCAGCGGGGCTGGCGCCGCCTGTTCCTCGTCGGGTCCAGTATGGGAGCCTGGGTTGCGACCTGGGGCGCGATGCTGAACCCCGGCGTGGTGCCGGCCGTGGCCCTCATCGCACCGGGTCTGCACTTCCTGACCGCCCGCTATGAACGGATGAGTCCCGAAGATCGTGCCCAATGGGAACGCGAAGGGGTCTATCTGTTCACAAGCCACTGGGTTCAAGCCGAACTCGAGTTTGGTCTAGTCCAGGAGCGGGAGCGCTTCGACCATCAACGGCTGCTCATGCACTATGTCACGCCGACGCTGATCTTCCACGGGCTGCGGGACGACATCGTCTCCTGGGAACGGAGCGTGGCCTTCATGCGCGAGGCTGCCAACGCCCACCTTGAACTGCGGCTCTACAAGGACGGCGATCATCGGCTGGTGGAGTACAAGGAAGAGATGGCCGAGGCCGCTTGCGAGCTCTTCGCACGCTACGTTTGAATCCTCTCGATCGCTGCAATGGAACTGCAGAAGCTAGGAAACCGGCTCGCGGGCCCCTCGGCCGCCGCGGCGTACTGGCTTGCTCGGGCCGCGCCAGCGCACTGCCAGTTCACGACCAATCCCCACGAAACACTGGTGGTTCAGGGGGAACTCCAGATAGACGTGCAGAAAACTGAGCGTGTACAGGGCGACGAAGCCGTAGCGATAGTCATGAGCATAGAGAGCGACCGAGGCCAGCCACAAGGCCACGATCGTGCCCAGCCGTCGCCAGGAGACCTGGTGCCATTTGATGATCGATGTCTTGGAGAACCAGTTGAGGTAGTGATAGGTGTAGGCAAAGGCGATGAAGCGCATGAGGGCGATGCCGGGCCGACTCTGGTACAGATCGGCGTCTCCCAGGCCGAGTAGAACGAGCAATTGGTGATTGAGCACTTCGAAGAGCCGGTACGTTTCCCGAGCCGCTTCGCTAATGGCATAGGCGCCCGTGGGCGGCAGGAAGAGCAGGGCCCCGCCGCAGACAAAGAGCATGACCACGGCCAGGAGGCCGGGCCGGCTGCCGCTCTTCAGTGCGCCGTAGAGCATGAAGGCGGCCGTGAAGATGTAAACGTGGACTAGCGTCGGCAAGAAGACCGCGAAGAAGAGCAAGTAGGCCTGCTGCCGGTCGAAGCCGAGCAGCAGCATGAAGGCGACGAGGACGAAGATGATCTTGGCGGTGAGTTCCTTGAAGAGCACCATGGCCAGGGCGCTCATGAAGGCCAGGTAGGTCAGCCCCGCGCCCCAGGAGATTGCCAGCGCCTCCGTCGACCAGGGGATCATGAAGGTCACGACGAAAAGCCCGCCTCCCAGGGCGAGCAGCCAGAGGAAATCGAACTTCCCGGTGGCGAAGTAGCGGCGTTCGTGGAGCCAGGAAATCTCCGTCAGGTAGTGGAGCGGCCCCAGGACGGCGTAGGAGAAGAGGAAGACCTCGAAGGGCAGCCAGGCGGCAAGCGACGCCGACCCCAGCATCAGGGCGATGTTCAACCAGTCAATGTGGGTCGTCTTAAGGTCCATGCCCGGGCATTGTACCTTCGGGCTGGGCCCTTGCCTACCACCGTGGCTTCAGTCGCGGCTGCGTTAGACAGGCCTGGAGCAACTGGCGGCGCTCGCACGGCGTCAGGAAGCTCAGCGTGGCATGGCGGTCGGGCCGGCGGAAGGCCCCCCCCCCCGCCCGGCCCCCCCCCACCCCCCCCCCCCCCCTCCCCCGCG
>CALLZJ010000052.1 GCA_937858435.1 uncultured bacterium | reverse complement strand
CACGGTTGAAGGCAGCCCTCCAGGCTGGGCAGTCCGGCCTCATGGGTGACATCCGCGATCATCTGCATGAGGCAGCTCCGCTCCGAGCCGCGCTGACGGCCGCCCTGGTGGATCAGCCGCCGCTCGCCGCCCGGGACGGGGGACTCATTCGCCCCGGCTACTCCGCCGAGCTGGACGAACTGCGGGAGGCCGCCACAAGCGGCAAGAACTGGATCGCCCGCTTCCAGGCCCAGGAGATCGAACGCACCGGCATCGCCAGCCTGAAGATCGGCTTCAATCGCGTCTTCGGCTACTACATCGAGGTCACCCACGCCCAGTCGAGCAAGGTGCCCGCCGACTACCAGCGCCGGCAGACGCTGAAGAATGCCGAACGTTACATCACCCCGGAACTGAAGGCCTACGAGGACAAGGTGCTCCGGGCCGAGGATCAGAGCAAGGCGCTGGAGTACGAACTCTTCCGTATGCTCCGAGACCAGGCGGCGGCCGAGGCCGTGGCGCTGCTGGCGACTGCCGAGCGGCTGGCGACTTTGGACGTTCTCCTGGCCCTGGCCGACCTGGCCGAGCGAGGGCGCTGGGTGCGCCCGGAGATGACCACCGAGCCGGAGTGTCTCATCGACCAGGGACGGCATCTCGTGGTTGAGCTGACCTTGCCGGCCGGGGTCTTCGTTCCCAACGACACCCGGCTGGGCGGTGAGCATGGGCTGCTCATGCTTCTGACGGGTCCCAACATGGCGGGCAAGAGCACCTACATTCGGCAGGTGGCCCTGATCGCCATCCTGGCCCAGATGGGCAGCTTCGTCCCGGCGGCGGCGGCCCGGCTCGGCGTCGTCGACCGCATCTTCAGTCGCATCGGCGCCGGCGACGATCTGGCGCGGGGCCAGAGCACCTTCATGGTCGAAATGGCGGAAACCGCCAATCTGCTCCACCATGCCACGCCCCGGAGCCTAGTAATCCTCGACGAAGTGGGGCGGGGCACGAGCACCTACGACGGGCTGGCCCTGGCCTGGGCCATCGTCGAGCATCTGCACGATCGCGTGGGCTGCCGCACGTTGTTCGCCACCCATTATCACGAACTGACCCAACTCGCGGAGGCGCTGCCGGGCGTCCGCAACTGCAACGTGCAGGTCCACGATGAGGATGGCGTCATCACCTTCCTGCACCGGGTGGTGCCGGGGCCGGCCAGCCGCAGTTACGGCATCCACGTGGCCCAACTGGCGGGGGTGCCCCTGGCCGTGACTCAGCGGGCCGAGCAGGTGCTGCGTCAACTCGAACAGCAGCACACCCTGGCCGCCCAGGCCACCTCGTCGCAGCGGCGGCAGCGCCGACGCGACCACCAGCTCCAACCGCTGCTCTTCGGCAGTCCTGATGCCGAGTGAAAGGCCCACGCACCATGACCGCCGCCGACTTCATCCCCGGTCCCATTGCCGACGTGATCTGGAAGCCGCTCGCCAAATTCCACGATCCGCGGGGCTGGCTCTGCGAGCTTTATCGCCAGGATGAATTGCCCGAGGAGTTCTGGCCCGTGATGGCCTACGTCTCCGTCACCGAGCCGGGCGTTGTGCGCGGTCCTCATGAACACGTTGAGCAGGCGGATTACTTCTGCTTCTGGGGGCCGTCCACCTTCGCCCTGCATCTCTGGGACGCTCGGCCCCACTCGGCGACCTTTCGCCACTACCAGGTTGAAGAGGTGGGGGCGGAGCGGCCCATGGCGGTGGTCGTGCCGCCGGGCGTGGTGCACGCCTACCGCAACGTCGGCAGCGAGCCGGGGCTGGTCTTCAACGGGGCCAATCGGCTCTACAAAGGCTCCGGCCGCGCCGAGCCGGTCGACGAGATTCGCCACGAGCACGATCCCCAGTCGCCCTTCCGCGTGGAGTAGGCGGGCGTCGGCAACTGTCCTTTCCCGCTAGCGGCGGAGGTTGAAGTCGACCCGGGCCATGAAGAGATTGCGTTGGTCGCCGCGGTGCCAGTAGTCTTCGAGCATGACTTCCAAGCTCGGCGTCACCTTGTTGTTGAAGACCGGGCTGAAGGGGCGCCCCGGATTGATGCGGATGGAAACCGGCTGCTGAAAGTCGACCATGCTGGAATGGAGCCAGACGCTGACCTGTCCCATGCGGTCGGCGTTGACGACCAGGGAGTTGCCGCTCACTTGCTTGGCCGTGAGCAGGGCCGGCGTCTCGGGCTTGGCGGAAACGTCATCGCTGGTGATCCAGTAGAAGCGGTTGTCCTCGTTGCGAAAGACGCGGAACTCCTGCCCGAAGCGGTTGAAACCGGTGATGTCGGCCCGGCCGAGTTCGGGCAGCCCCTTGGCCCGCCTCTTGCGATCAAGCCAATCGAAGGCCGTGGGCAACTCGGTGGCATAAGACTCAAGGCCCCGGCCCGTGGATTCGACGTAGACGCTGGGGAAGCCGCGGCTGCGCCCGTGATTGAAGACCTGCCCCGTTTCCTTGGGTCGGGCGAAGTCCCGTTCACCGCCGATGATGTAAAAGGGCAGGTACTGGGCGTTGTTCTGCAGGATGCGGCTGTACTTGCCGACCCGAGCACAGCAAACGATGGCGGCTGCGAAGAGGTCCGGATGGCTGAGGGCCACGTCGTAGACCATGGTGCCGGCGACGTCGGACCCGGCCAGGGCGACCCGTTCGCTATCCACCTGGAACCGCCGGCGCACGTCGCGGATCGTTTCGAGCACGGCCTCGTGCTCACGCCGGTCGTAGCCATACTGCTTCTGGTTCGGCTCGGCCCAGGTGGGCACGGCCACAAGGAAGCCATACCGCGCCGCCTCCGCCAACCAGGGAGCCTGGTCCTCGGCGCTGAGCGGCGTCAGGCCCGGAAGGAGCACCAGCAGCGGGTAGGCCCGGCCATGGTGATATTCGGGAGGGAGGTAGAGGCGGTAACGCACGCCGGCCGGCCAGCGTTCGGTGGCGGCGGGAACGCTTTTGCCGCCGGCAGCGAAGGGAAGCGTCTCGGCACGCGGCGGCGGGAAGTGTTCGATGAGTTGGGCCATCTCGTCGACGCCGAGCCCGCCGGAGCCCTCATACTGGGCCCGGTTCGTGGCTCGCCGTGACCCGTTCTCCTCCAACAAGTACCGCTTCAGGAAGCCACGCCCCTGGTGTACCTTGAGAGCAAAGCCGGTATCCGCTTCGGCGGCCCGACCGCCGAGCATCCAGCCCGTAGCGGCGAGGGCCAGCAAAGGCTCGGGACCCTGGTCGGGTGCTTCGCCCTGCTCACGCAGGCGCTGGGCCTGACCGGCCAGGGTGTGGAAGACTTCAAGTCGATCCAGCGTGTCGAAGTTGAGACCGTGTTCGATCTCTTCCCAGACGTCTTGAAGTCGGCCAACGAACTCCGTGTCCTTGGCCTCGCGGCGGGCCTGGGCAAGCCACTGGCGGATCTGCTCGCACTGGGCCGTCTGGACCCGGTACTTGGAGCGGAGTTGTCGCCAACGGGCCAGCAGGGTCTCGGGGGCGTGCTCCTGCGGCGCCTCGGCCAACAACTGCTGCACGCGGGCATGCTGTCCCGCCGCCAAGGCCCGACTCAGGTCGGCATCGAACCGCCGGGCCTGCAGCCGATCCAGGTCCGCGGCTCGGGGCAACAGTTGTTCGGCCAGGTCGGGGCGGAGTTCGAGCAGCGCGGTCAGTTCCTTCCGGGCTTCCTCATACCAGCCGACCTGCACGCAGTAGCGGAAGAGCCGGCCATGCGCGTCGGCGGTCTTGTCGGCTTCGTCCTTGGGGTTCAGATGATGGCGCAAGATGGCGAGCAGGGCCGCGGGCTCAAACTCTTGCGGCCGGAGCGGGTGGTGCCAGTAGTAGCTCTTGGTCTCCACGCGGACGAAGGATGGGGTCACGCGCGTGACATACTGGTCGACCTTGAGCATGCCCGTGGTCACTTGCAGCTCGGTATTTCGTTTGCCGGTCTTGTCCCAGGCCGAGACGCGCGCCAGGGCCACGCCGCGGATCGGGGGCGCGCCGGGATAGTGAACCACGGGCTGCTTGAGCTGGAATATCTCGGGCTGTTCCGTACCCTCAGGGGTCATCTGAGCCTCGGCGACCAGGCGGTGGCTGAAGAAGATTCGCCGGGCCCCGTCATCGACGACATAGCCCGATTCGGGCACCCAGATTTCCTGGTTGGTGGGATCGTAGATGTACTTGCCTTCCTTCTGGACTCGGCCTTCAAGGGTGAAGCCGTCCGTGAAGAAGACGAAGTCGGCCTGGGCCAGGCTCCCGAGCAGCCAGGGGCAGATCAGCAAGGCCAGCCAGCGTGCCCGGCGCCAGGGGTGACTCCCGCCAGGCCGAGCATGGGGACGAGACACGGGCGGCTCCTTCCACGGGACGAGATCGGGCGAGATCAGGGCTAACGGTTGGCCAGCCACCAGCCGGCGGCAAAGGCCCCGCCAATCACCAGGAGGACGGCGATGGCGGCCAGCGTAAACGGAACGACTGGGAAGCCGAAAACTTGCAGCGGTTGCACTTCCGACTCAGCCAGCGGCATGGGCAGATCGGCAAACTCACCGTCCTCGAGGGCCAGACCATCGGTGGCCGGCTCGGCGTCGGGCTCCGGCGCCGAGACCTTGAGGGCCCGCATTTCGGCAGGGTCGCCCTTGGGCTGGGACCGGGCCGGCGCGGGTTTGGACTTCCGGGCCTTGGCCCCCTTGTTCTTGGAATCGACCAGCCGGCCTTCCTTCGGGACGGCGAGCAGCTTGTCCACGTCCACTCGTTCGAGCAAAGAAAGCGCCGGCCCCTTGGGCGGCGGGACCGCGGGACTTGCCCCCTCGCGCGGCCGGGGCACCACCGTCTTGGCCCCGCAGGTTGGACAATCGACCACGGCTCCGGCCTTGCGGCGGGCGATGCCGAGCAATTGATCGCAAGCACCGCAGCGAAACTTGATCGGCATGGTCCTGGTTTTCCAAAGGGCCATCTTTCGAGAGCAGCCTGGGGCCGGCCACTGTCCCCATTTTGACCCAACCACTGAGCCCTGACAAGCAGCAAAGCTCAGACTGGGGCAGGGGCCAGCCCGAGCTGCGTCGCCTCGGCAGCCAGGGTGGCAATGAGGAACTCGATATGGGCATCAAGTTCGACGCCGAAGTCGGCCGCGCCCCGTTCGATGTCCTCCCGATTGACCTTGGCCGCGAAGTCCTTCTTCTTGAGCTTCTTGCGGACACTGGCCGCCGTCAGCCCTTCGAGCCGTTCCGGCCGCACCAGGGCACAGGCGGAAAGGAAGCCGCAGAGTTCATCACAGGCGAACAGGGCCTTCTCGACCGGCCGCACCCGGGGATAGTCCGGCAGGTAGTCGGCATGCGAGAGAATGGCGTAGATGATCTCCTCGGGGTAGCCCCGCGCCCGGAGGATCGCAGCGCCTTGGAGCGGATGGTCGGGCGGATGGGGCCAGCGTTCGTAGTCGAAGTCATGTAGCAGCCCCACCAGCCCCCAGAGCTCCTCGTCGGCCCCGAGCCGGCGAGCATAGGCCCGCATCGCCAGCTCGACGGCCAGCATGTGGCGGCGCAGGCCCACGTTGGCGGTGTATTCTTCCATCAAGGCCAGCGCGTCAGCACGACTGGGCAGCATGGTGCGATTCCGTCAGCGAGGGAAGTTCAAGGACCACGGCCTGACATCTCCTGGGCGAGGGCATCCACCCAGGCTTCCAAAGAGAGGTCAAGCTGCAGCCGCCGTTCGATGTGGTGCTCGGCTTCCAGGCAGCGGTCGATGAGCCTGGAGAGGGTGGTCGCTTCAAGCCGCTGGGCGAGCACGCCGGTTGGACTGGCCCCCTGACCGGCCGGCACCCCGAGCAAGCGGAATCGAAGCGCGGTTTCGAACAGCTCGGTCAGGAAGCCGACAATGAGGGCCGCACGCTGCCGCTTGGCTGCCCCCTCCTTGCCCGCCTCGGCGACGAACTTGACGAGCTTCTCCGCCAGGGCCACGCTATCCAAGCGTTGGCCGGCCCAGCGGGCCAGCCAGTCGCTGCGGAACTGCCGGACCGAGTCGTCGAGCAGCAACCGGGCCTGTCCCAGACTGCCACGCGCGGCACCGAGCACGATGGGCCATTGGTCGGCGGGCAACTCGGCCCCTTCCGCCACAAGCAAGTCGCGGATGTCGGCATCGGGCAACGGGCCAAAACGAATCTGCTGACAGCGGGAGAGGATCGTGGCGAGGAAGTGGTCGCCGCTCACGCCGATCAGGATGAGCAGCGACTGGGGAGGCGGCTCCTCGAGCGTCTTGAGGGCGCAGTTGGCGGCTTCTTCGTTGAACAGGTCCGCATCGTCGACGATGACCACCTTGCGCCCGCCCCGGGCCGGCTTGAGGGCCAGCGCCTGGATCAGTTCCTGGATGAGGGCGATGGGAAACTCCTGTTTGTCCTCGGGCAGGCGGAAGTTGGAGACATCGGGGTGCATGCCGGCCTCGACCTGCAAGCAGGCCGGGCACCGATCGCAAGCCTCCAGGTCGCCGTTGGGCGGCTGCTCGCAGCAGAGCGCCTTCGCCAACTCGAAAGCGAACCGGCGCTTGCCCACGCCGCTCGGCCCCAGAAAGGCATAGGCATGGGCCAGTTTGCCTTGCTGATGCACCTGCTGGAAGGCCTGCACCCAGTCACGGTGTCCGCGGATCGAGGCCCAGGACATGGGCAACCTCCCGGCGCACGTCGGCCGCAACCGCGTCCACCGCGCGGTTCGCGTCGATCACGACCATGGTATCAGCATGGGCTCGCGCCTCGGCCAGGAACCCCTGGCGGACGCTTTCGAGGTATGCAAGCCCCTTGGCCTCGATGCGGTCAGCCGTCCGTGTACCCCGCTGAGCCGCCGAGGCCGCGGGCATGTCCAGGACCAGGGTGCGGCCGGGGAGCACGCCCCCGGTCGCCAACCGACCCATGGACCACAGCTCGGCCGGCGCCAGCCCCCCAGCATGGCCCTGGTAGACCACGGTCGACAGGAGGAAGCGATCTGTAATCACGACCTCATCCCGCTCCAGGGCCGGACGGATCACCTCGGCGACGAGCAAGGACCGGCTGGCCTGGAAGAGAAAGGTCTCGGCAACGGGCGGCAGGGTCAACTCCGGGTCGAGCAGGATAGCCCGGATGCGGTCTCCGGCCACGGTCCCACCCGGGTCTCGGCAGGTGGTGACGCAGCGCCCCTGGCGCTGCAGCCCCTCAGCCAGAAGCTGGGCCTGGGTCGTCTTGCCGACGCCGTCCACTCCTTCGAGGCTCAGGAAGAAGCCGGGCATCGCTAGCCCCCCGCGACCGGGGCCGCGGGCAGCAGATGTACCAACTCGTCGGCATGGTAGCTGGAGCGGACGAAGGGGCCGCTGGCGACGTGCCGGAAGCCTAGCCGCCGGGCCAGCGTGCCCAGTGCATCGAACTCCTCGGGGGGCAGGTAGCGAGCCACGTTCACGTGCTTGAAGCTGGGATTGAGGTACTGGCCCAGGGTCAAGGCGTCGCAGTCCACGCTCCGCAGGTCGGCCAGCACGTCGAGCAACTCGCTGGTGGTCTCGCCCAGCCCGAGCATCAGCCCGCTCTTGGTGATTGTGCTGGGCCGCTGCTGCTTGACGCGATGCAAGAGGTCGAGACTGCGGCGGTAGTCGGCCCGGCCCCGGACCTTCTTGTAAAAGCGCGGCACCGTCTCCATGTTGTGATTGTAAACCTCGGGCTCGGCCTTGAGCACCGTGTCGATGGCGGCTGGGTTGCCGAGGAAGTCCGGCGTCAGGACTTCGATGGTGGCCCCGGTTCGCTGCCGCACGGTCAGGATACACTGGCGAAAGTGCTCGGCCCCGCCGTCGGGCAGGTCGTCGCGGGTCACGGAGGTGATGACGACGTGGCTGAGCCCCAGGCGGGCACAGGCCTCGGCCAGCCGTTCGGGTTCGTCGTCCGCCACGGGCAAGGGGTCTCCACGCGGCACCGAGCAGAAGCCGCACGGCCGGGTGCAGACGTTGCCGAGGATCATGAAGGTGGCGGTGCGGCGGCTCCAGCATTCCATCCGGTTTGGGCAGCGGGCGCTTTCGCAGACCGTTTCGAGCCCCAGGTCCTGGATGAGCTGGTCGGTGAAGAAGCCCTCGTTGCCCAGGGGCAGGGGCCGCTTCAGCCACGAGGGCAGCCGGCGCTCGGGGGACGCTGGGCAAGCAGAGGCAACGATGGCATGGCGAGCGGGTCCCGCGGGGCAGCACGACAGGGGACGATCCCAGAGCATTAGTCTAGGGAAGTGGACCGGGGCAGGGAGCCTGTTGGAAGCGCTCGGCCCGATGCACCCGGCCCCCGCCGGGCAGACGGGCTGCCTTGCGTCAAAAGCGTCGCAATCAACTTGTGTTTGGTCCGTTGGATGGCGAGAATCGGGCACTGGTGCGCGGCACGAGAACTTCAACTAGCCAGGGGACACAATCTCCTTAACCCGTTGGCAAAGTTGTCGCTCTCGGTCGCCAAGTTTGTCGTTTGTACTTGCGAGGACTTCGAGGCAATGCAGCAATACGTCCTGCTTTCCAACGCGATTGAACCTCTCCACCTCCTTCAGCACGGCGGCGACTGTGCTTCGATAACCGTCCACTTGCACGCGTTCGATAAACTCCGCCATTCGATCATCAACGTCCGATTCTGACCACGGTGCCTTAACAGACGCCAACAACTCGCGGATGCGCTTCTTCTCATTACTTGTCGCGCGACCATCTGCGACCATCAGACAGCACAGAATCTCCAACAAGGTATCAAAGAGTGCGCTTGAATCTCGCCCTTGTTGCAATGCAGAATGTGTGACTAATGGTTTGGCAGGAGTATTCCATGCGCTTACCCCTGTTGTTTGGACGCCCTTGACAGGTGGCTTTGTCTCCAAGGAGGAGCCTGCCGCCCTTGCGACAGATTCGGCGAGGCCTTGCCGGGCTTGGTTCAGTCGCACCCCGATGCCCTTTCTTGAAAACTGAATGACCTCATTGAGACCTGTTGGGCTCGAGAGGCACAACTCTTCGTAGAGGCATACGGCCAACTGGTGATTGTCTTTGAATCGCCGGTCAGGCCCGCCATCCCTGTTAACAAATCGCCAAGTATGCCCAACAACCTCTGCATCGCGAGGAACCGCACCGCTCTCCACAAATTGACTTGTCTTCACACTGACACTCAGGTCGCTATAGCCGACAGCCCCGACCCCGTCGGAAGAAAAGACGAGCACACGCTCAGGGAAAAAGTAGAGCGTGCGAGGGCCGAGTGGAAGGCACGGGACTTCAATGTTTGTCTTGACGTACGGTGGCTGTGCATTCGTAATCGAGATCTCCTTCCGGTTCACGACCTCGCTGGCTCCGGCGTGGTACTTGACGTCCCGGACGCGGCCCTTAGCATCTATATGCCACTTGCCGTAACAACTGGCCAAAAGTTGCATGCAATCATGCAGCCGCTCATAAGAGTCCTCCATAGTTGCGTCCAGTTCATAGAATACCACAACCGTCTTTGCAAGAACATCATACTGGTAAGCAATGAATAGAACCAACAGAAGAATTACAACCGTGGCCGCGAGGAGCCACGGCGAGACTTGTGCCACCGCCAGCACGCAAGTGATACCCAGCCCGAAGAATAGGGCAAAGGGCCAAGTTCGAATTCGTCTATTCTTCTCGTCAAACTCAGCCATTAGAGCTGCACTGGACGAATCGACCATACGAGAGACGTCGCCAGACCCTATCGCCTTGAGGGCTGGTTGATTTTCGGACCGCTTGAAGCCGTCAGAAGCTCCAGGCTCAGCAGTCGAATTCGGCTCCGTTGGAATAGTCGATCGGTAGTAGAGGCCGCCTAAACCCATGTGGACGTAATTGCCTCGAGGGCCGGTTCCCACACGGAAGCCTGGAATTCCGACGGAAACTCCAATGCCTGACTTTGAGAGGTTAAATCGAAGGGGGCCAACGCGGATACTCTTTCGAATGTAGAAGCCCATGGCACACTCCCTAGAAGGTCATGATATTGAGTTACCCTAACGCCTTCTGTAGCGTCGAAGCGGGCCGGCCCCGCGTCTTCGCTTTTTCGCCCTAAGTCTAAGGCCGGTCCTAAGGGCAGGCAAGAAGATTCAAGCTCCCTTGCGGCGATTGCGCTTCTTGGCGGCTCCCACCACTACAGAACGTGGGGCTTGGCTCGCAGGCCTTTGGCCTGCCGGAAAGGGCGCCTTCCGCTACCCAGGGCGGCGGGACTGCGTCCCTTGCCCTGGGCTGAGGGCTGCCAGGCCTTCGGCCTGAAGAGCCGGGACCGCACCCCGACGCTTGGCACTTCTCGCCCGTCCCTGTGGTCCGCAGGGCTCAGCTTAACAGCCTGAAACGCCTGCCACCACCCCCGCCGACCGTCAGGGTCGTCACCGCCTGCAGGACTGGTCTAGTCCCACTCGGGGCAGGGCCGATCATCGCCCGGCTGCTGCTGGCACCGCGCCACTCCGCGTGTCATGATAAAGGCGTCGGATAAGCTGGCCCTTTCCACAACGGCTCCTATACCTTTGGATCTCCCCATGTGTGGCAATCTCCGCTGGCTCGCGGCAACCGGACTCATCACCCTGGGGCTGACCTGCCTGGCCGCGGCCGAGCCGCCCGCCTCGTCCGAGCCCATCACCCCGGAGCGCGTGAATGAGGTCGTTCGTGAACTCGCCAATGCGAGCAGCGAACGCCGGCTGGCCTTGCTCGTACTCATTCGCGAATGGTCGGCGCGCAAGTCCGACTCGCGGGTCGACCCCCTGACCCTGCCCAGCGTTCTCCGCAACGCCACCCTGGAGATCGCCAAATACGCCGACGACCCCAGCCCTGCCATCCGAGCCGCCGTGTTGACCGATCTGGGGCGGCTCCGGGCCCCGGCCCCCGTGGCCCGGCTGGTCTGGAAGAAGGGCCTCGAGGCCGGCTCGCCGCGCGACCTGACCGCCATCGCCACGGGCATGCTCAGCTACTACGACCGAGCCCAGGAGATTCGCGACCCCAGCAGCGGCTCCGCCCGTCTCCGGCTCCTGGAACTCTTTGCCGACGACGTGGCCGGCACGCTGGACCTCTTGCCCATGGTCCTGCGCAGCTCCACCCCCGAGGCCCGGGCCAGCGGCTGGCGGGCCCTCTCCGCCCTGCTCGATACCCTCGACGATCGCCAGCCAGAACTCTCGGCTGATCAGAACCCCGAGGCCTTTGCCAGCTTCAAGCGCAACTTAGCTCCGATCGGCAAGCAGGTGGCTGAATGCCTGAGTCTGATCACCGCCCAACTGCCCAGCGCCGACCTGGACGAACAGTTGCTGATGCTCCAGGCGGTCATGGATGCCGCCGAGGTCTGCATCGCCCGGCCGGAACGCGATTCTCGCTACCGGCAGCCGCGTGGCCGACTCATGCGCGCCGATCTGGAGCCCGAGGGCAAGCAGGCTGCCGACGCCATCGTGGTCGCCCTCCGCGAACTGATCCCGGCTCTGGACCTGGTAATCATCTCCGGTTCCCTGGAAGCCAAGCTGGCTCTGCTCTCGGCGATCGAGGACCTGGGCGGCGAAGGCCAGATGGTGTGGAAGCTGCTCACGCATGCGGCCCGCGATCCGAACCGCTTCGTGCGTTGGGCGGCGATGCGAGCCATGGCCAAGTTCAGCACCGACGACCTTGACCGCGTGCTGCCCGTCTTCGCGCGGGGCCTCAAGGACTCGGACCTCGGCGTCCGCAATGCCACGTGCCAGACAGTGGAACAGTTCGGCAAGCGGGCCAAGGCGTTGGCGCCGGATCTGGGCAAACTGCTGATGAGCGAGGATGAAGAACTCACGCAGAACGCCATGCGGGCCCTGACGGCGATGGGTCCCGACGCCGCCCCAGCCGTACCCTACCTGATTCAGACGCTTCGTTCGGAGAATCCGAAGCTGCGGCAACTCGCGCCGCCCCTGCTCGGCATCATTGGCAAACCGGCCGGCCAGGAGGCGATCCCCGCCCTCATGACGGCACTCGACGACCCGGACCCCGACGTCCGCCTGAAGGCCGCCGAAGCCCTGCGCCGACTGACGGACTAGGGCCCGCGACTAGCTGCGCCCAATGAGATAGCGGTGGGGGTCGATCTGATCCCGGAGGATGGCCAGTTCTTCGGCGGTCGGCGGCGGGGTCTGCCCGAGCGGCTCACGCACTCCAAGTTCAAAGCCAGTCTGGTCGCGCACCTGTTCCAGCGTGACGCCGGGGCGGAGGCCGATGACCTCCATGCGCTTGGATTGGGCGTGATAGCCGAGTATGGCGAGATCGGTGACGACCCGGAAGGGGCCAGCGCCGGGGAGGAGGCCGGCCGCCTCGCGTGCCCCGGGACCGGTCAAGTAGCCGGGGGTGGTTAGGAAGTCGAGCTTGGGTACGAAGCGGCGGCGGTCATGGTTGGTGATGGTGATGACTTTCCAGCAGAAGGAAGCCAGATCGCAAGCACCGCCGCTGCCGGGGAGGCGGACCTTGGGCTTGGCATGGTCGCCGCCAATGTGGGTGGAGTTGAGGTTGCCGTAGGGGTCGATCTGGGCGCCGCCGAGGAAGGCGTAGTCCATGAGGCCGCGCTGACAGGTCTCCATGACGTCGGCCATGGAGGTGGCCATGACGCCCTTGTAGTAGGTGCGGCTGTCGCCGACGCTGACCGGCATGGTGGGCAGCAGGGGCGCGACGCCGCCCGCCTCGAAGAACATGACGAGATTCGGAGCCTGCCGCTTCTGGGCGAGCATGGTGGCGGCGCAGGGCGCGCCCGTGCCGACGGTCACAAGCTTGCCGTCCTCCAGCAGCCGCGAGGCTGCCACGATCATCAGTTCCATCTTGTTGCAAGGGACCATGGAAGCCTCGCCTGAACCGGCATCAGATCAGGAGTTCCTGCCGCCGGAGTTCCCGCAGCCGCTTGAGTCCGCCGCAGTAGTTGAGATAACCGTCGAAGTCGGGCTGGCTCAGAATCGCCTCGTCCAGGAACTTCTTGAAGGCTTCCAGGTCCTCCTCGACCCGAAGCCAATGGCGCAGGTGTTCTTCGTCGCTGAAATACTCACCCGCCATGTTGCCGGGGTAGCTGCCGAAGGGGACCTCGCACACGGCGTCGACGCAGAAGAACGGGATCGCCGTCGCCGTCGGGTCGCGGCGGATCTCCTCATGCGGGATGAGCCGTTCGCAGGAGACAATGAGCCTTCGGGCGGCTCGGGCCAGGTCGTTGTCGGCTACGTTGACGCCCTTGATGCGACAGTTGCCGTAGATGTCGGCCTCATGGACGTGGATGATGCCGACGTCCGGGTAGAGGGCGGGCAGGGCCAGGAGATTCTCTCCCGTGAAGGGGCAGGTGATCTCCTGTCCGGCACCGCGGCGCTGGGTATCGGTGCCGAGGCTGCTATGGGTGGGGATGAAAGGGACGCCGATGGCAGCGGCACGGAAGCGGGCCGCCAGGTGGTAGTTGGTCCATTCGCAGACTTCGACCTCGCCGCTCTCCATGACGCGCCGGGCATGGGGAGACAGGCCACGGGCTTCAAGGCCCACGATGTAGGCGGCATCGACCCGGGCCACGAGCCGGCCTCGACCGGTCAGGTTGCCGGCACAGGCGAGTTGGAAGTCATGCGTGGCGGTATGACCGGCGATGGCGAGGTTTTGGGGCCGCTGCCGCAGAAGCTCATGGCAGACGGCCGTGGGGATGCGATTGACCCCGAACCCGCCGACCGCCACGTAGTCGCCGGGCCGGACCCAACGGCGCACCGCGTCCGCGACCGACATGACCTTGGAAGTGAGCGTCCGGTCTTTCTGCTGGAAATGCTCGCGGGCCCGGAGCGTCGAGGGATCGGCAAAGAGCTGCGGCACCACGGCACACTCCGAGGCACGATTTTCAGGGGCACCCGCGCTGTCGAGACGGCGGTCAGCGGCCGCTACGCCTGCTGGCTCCGCTTCTTCTTGGCCTGCTTGGCCCGAGCGTATTCCAGGAGCAACTTGCGATAGCGAGGATCGGAACGAATGTTGTCGAGGTCGCTGTCCCGTTCCATGTAGGCGAAATCGTCGTAGCCGAGTTCAATGGCCCGGCGCAGCGCGGCGAAGGCGGCGTCGACCTGATGCAGCAGCGAATGGCTGCACGCCAGGTTGTAGTGGGCGAGCGCTTCCTGGGGTCGCAGTTGCGTCAGCCGCTTGTCGACTTCCAATCCCTCGGCGAAGCGGCCCCGCAGGGTCAAGGCGTTGCCCAGCACGCGCAGAACGTCCACATACTCCGGATAGCGTTCGAGCACAGCCTGGAAGAACTCGATTTCGAAATCGAGCTGAGCGACTTCCTGTTGACGACGTTGGGCCGGCGTCAGCGCCGTCTTGGGTGACTGACCTTGGCTTGAAGAGGGGCCGCCCATGATGGTGATCCTCAGAAGGTTGTGAAGCGCCGGGAGTCACTGGCGCACCAGCCACCCCTGCATTATAACGGACGCGGCCCGCGGTGCCAAACAAGCCCGCTCTCCCCGGAAGCGAGGTGCCTCCGGGGGCTTTGCTGCTGCCGATCTCGAGACCATTTTGGGTTCTAGGCAGCCCGGGCCAGTGGGGGCTGCGCCGGGGGCGCTTCGGCCTTGGGCTTGACGCGCGGTGCGCGCCCCGCCGCCGTGAAGGGCCGTTCGCAGAAGGAGTAGAAGACGAGGGACACGAGCAGGCAAGCGGGGAAGTAGGCCACGAGTCGGACGGCAATCCAGCCGGGCGACTGATCCATGGCTCCGCCTGCCCAGCGCGAAAGCAGAATTTCCCCCATCCAGATCACCGGGGCATGCACTAGGAAGAGCGAATAGGAGATGGTCCCGGCCCGAAGCAACTGTCGGCGGACCCAGCCAACCTCGCCGCCCACCTTGCGTTCATGCACGACCGTAGCGAAGACCATGATGCCGATGCCCAGCGGCGGCAAGCAGAAGTAGAGGATTTGCATGATCACGGACAAGGCCGGACGGAGGAACGAATCGCCCACCATGAGACCCGCCATCCAGGGGCCGATCCGCTGGTGCCCCTCAGCAAAGAACTCCCAGGAGGGGAACTGCAGCGCTGAGCCCATGAGGAAGAAGGCCACCCCAACCCGCCACGAGGCAAGCCAGCGTGGCAGCCGCACCAGCCCCACGTAGGCCTCGGCCCCCAAGCTGCCCAGCAACCAAATCCACCAGTAGTTGAATGGCCAGAGTTCCCAGCTTCCGAAGACGAAGGGGCCAACCGTGACTTTGCTGGGGCCAAGCACTTCCCAGGCGTTCCAGCCGATCGCGGAAAGTGCGAACAGGCTTATCAGACAGGCCTTCCGGGAGAAGCGCCGCCGCATGGCCAGGTAAACGAAGTAAAGGGCATAGAGTTGCACCTCCATGCCGAGCGCCCACTGGGGCCCATTGAACATGCCCATGGCGTAGTCAGGCGACAAGTTGTGGACCATGGCCACGTGGCACAGCGTATCGGCCGCCCAGTCCGCGCCAGCCGCCTGGTAGTTCTGCCAGATGGCATGGCCACGCCAGGCAATGAACCCCATGAAAGCCAGGCACCCCACAAGGGCGAAAGTGTAGGGGCCATATATGCGCATCAGCCGACGGCGCCAGAAGGAGGAAGCGGCCAGGCCCAGTCCGGGCATGGGGCCGCTTTCGGGACGGAGTTCCACCCCATGTTTGGCGAGCGTCAGCAGCGTGAGTAGATGGATGCCGAAGCCGGAGATGATGATGAACAGAACCGTACGGAAGGAGCCGATCTCGAGTGGCAAGAAGAGCCAAAACGGGCCATGCGTGGGGTCGCCCCAGCTCGCATCGCGATGGGGAACATGCACCAGACAAATGAGCAGCGCGGCCAGCCCCCGCAGCCAATCCAAACAGAGCAACCGTTCCCGGCTCGGCGACACCATCAGCTCTTCCCCACAAGTCCCCGTCACGGCCGGGATAGCGGCGCAGTCTTACCAGCATTTTCCAGCCGGTTCTACCCCAGCTCGGTCACAGCAGGCAAGAATGCCCAGATGCTCGACAAGTTCCAGTCGCGTTGCCCGTCACTCGAGCGAATGCCCTTCATGTTTAACATCGTCTAGATCGGCTGCTACGCTTCTCACAATTCAAATCTGATTGAAACGGCCCACGAAGGCGCGCGCGGAGGCCACGGTATGGGTTATCCGCGTGCCAAACGGAGAACCTCACTTTGACTCCATGGCTCCGCTGGCCTAAGCTTCCCAGAGACCCACTCCGCTTTTGCTTCCATGTCCCCGCAGGATCAGGTCGTGCTAGCCAAGCGCGCTCCCGTGGTGCCGGGCGAAGGGCTGGCCGCGTGCCATCAGGGCGCGGTCGTAGCATGTACGTTCGGGCCACGTCTAAGCTGGGCGGCCTCAGGGGGCTGGGACGGCCAGGTGCTCCTGTGGGACGTCGAGTCTGGCCAGGCCACCGATCGTTGGCAGGTCGGCCCAAAGGCCATCTCAGCCCTTTGTGCCATGCCCGGCGGGACCCGGCTCTTGACCGGTGACATGGAAGGCCGCTTCGGCTCCTGGCTGTTGCCCAGTCATCACCAGGAGTCGCTTGAACTGGCCCACCAGCGTCCCATCAGCAGCATCTCCGTCACGCCTCAAGGGCGCTCCCACGCCACGAGTTCCTGGGATGCGACTGTGCGGTTGACCACGATTTCGCCCGAAGAGGGCCCAAACGTGCGGACCTTGCGGGGCCACGGCGACGTCGTGGTCGGCTGCCGCTTCTGGCCCGACGCCAAGACGTTGATCTCCTGGTCGCGGGACGGCACGATCCGCGTCTGGGAGGTAGCTCGGGGCTTTCAGATCGGCCAATGGGACCTGCCGCGCATGCGGCCCCTGGCACTGGAGATCGCTCCAAACGGCAAGGCCCTGGCGGCTTCGACCGAGGATGGCACGCTCTTCTGCTGGGACCTGACTCAGCCCGGCCGCCAGGCCTATCAACTCAGTTGCGCTCGGGCCGTGCGGGGCTGCTTCTTCAGTACCGACGCCGAACTTATCCTGGCCGTGACTGCCCAGGGCAACGTGCACTTCCTGAGCGTGCCCGACTTGCAGGAAGTCTTGCCGGCGAACAAGACCAAGGTCGCCGTGCAGTCCGCGGCCTATGCAGCCAGTGGCGAAGCGCTCGCGCTGGGCGGCGAGGATGGTTCCTTGTACTTTCACCCTGTGCCGGATGCCGTGGCGCGCCGCGACTTGTACGTGGCTCCGGTGGAGACACTCGAGGAGCGTGCTAGTCGGACGTTGCTGGGTCGCATCCGCGGGTCCTCGTCGCTGAAGCGCATCCTTCGTTGCTCTTGTCCCGTGTGTGGCCGACTCTTTGAACTCGGTGAGAGCCTGCCGGGCCCGGGCCTCACGTGCACCAACTGTCAGCGGGGACTGCGGTTTGCCGACTTCACCCTGAAGGGCAACTAGGACTGGGCCGAACCGCGTCCCGTCGCGCCGTGTCCTTGCGACTGTTGAACTCCGCTCTCCTGGACCGGACCATGACCCCAACCGCTTTCCAACCGACCCCCACGTCGGGCCGGTTGTTGATCGAATTGCTGCGCATTGCCGTGCCGCTCATCATCAGCAGCTTCTTCTTCACGCTGCAACTCTTGATCGACCGGCTGATGCTGAGCTGGTACAGCCCGGACGCCCTGGCAGCGGCCGGAGCGGCGGCCATGGCGATCTACGTCCCGATCATCCTCCTACAAAACACCGCCGCCTTCGCCACCACTTTTGTCGCCCAGTACATCGGTGCTCGGCGGCCACACGAAGTGGGAGCGATCCTGCACCAGGCCCTGATCTTCAGTCTCGTGACCGGCACCGCCTTCATGCCGCTGGCCCTGGCGTCCGATGCCGTCGTCGCCTGGATTGGCCATGAGTCGCGTTTGCAGCCGCTCGAAAGCACCTACTTGGCCTGCCTCTGCTTTGCCATCCTCCCGATGCTGATCACGGCCACCGCCACGGCTCTGTTCGCGGGCTCTGGTCGGCCTGGCGTGGTGATCGCGATCAGCGCCGTTGGCACGGTGGTTAATGCCGTCCTGGATTATGGGCTGATCTTCGGCCACTGGGGCTTGCCCGCCTGGGGCGTATTCGGTGCTGGCGTGGCAACGGTCGGCGGCTTCTCGGCTTCCGCGCTCTTGGCCTTGGCGTTGCTCTACCGGCCCCGCTATGTCCGCGATTACGGGCTAGGTTGGCCCCGCTGGAATGGCCATCTCTTCGGGCGCCTGATGTTCTTTGGCATCCCCAACGGCCTGCAAGGGGCTATCGACGTCCTGGCCTGGACGTCGCTCACGCTCTTCATCGGTTGGCTGGGCACGGCGGAACTGGCCGCCTCGATGCTCGTCTTCAACGTCAATGCCGCCTTCCTCGTGCCGATGCTGGGCATGGGACAGGCGCTCAGCGTTCTCGTGGGCCAGCACCTCGGCGCGGAACGCCCCGACCTCGCCGAGCGGAGCGTCTGGCTTGGCGTCATCGTGGGCGTGGGCGTCGTCACCTTCATGGGCGTCACCGTCGCCTGCCTGCCAGGTCCGATTCTAGCTCTGTTCGAAAGTTCGGAAGACCCGGCGTCCTGGGTGGCCCTGGCCCAACTGGTCCCCACTCTCTTGATCTTCGTGGCGGTCTATTCCTTCTTCGACAGCCTGGGCATCATGCTGACCTTCGCTCTGCGTGGGGCAGGCGATACCCGCTTTGTCACCCTGGCCACGCTGTTGCTCAGTTCGTGCGTCATGGTGCTGCCGGTCTATCTCGTCACGAGCCGAAGCTGGTCCCTCCCCGCCGAGGGACTCTGGTGGGCTTGGGCCTTTGCCACGACTTACATCGTGTCCATGGCCGTCTGCTTCCTGCTTCGGTTCGTCTGGGGACCCTGGCGGAAGATGCGCGTCATTGAACCGGCCGTGATCGAGTCGGACGCCGACGTGGGGGATGCGCCAGAGGCCCGCAGTCCCACGTTGGCGGCGTCCAGTTCAGGCTTGTAAAGCCACGTCTCTCGGGCTAATCTGCGGCGGCAAGTTGGGGGCGGTCGTAGCCCATCGGCTACGGTCCGCCGCCGACTGAGGAGCCAGCGATGAGCGATACCGACTTCATGGAGCGTGCCGTCGAGATGTCACTCAAGGGCATGCGCGGCGGCCATGGCGGCCCGTTCGGGGCGGTCATCGTTCGCGCGGGCCAGATCATCGCCGAGGCACACAACGAAGTCCTGTCGAGCCACGATCCCACTGCCCATGCGGAAGTCCTGGCCATCCGTCGGGCGACTGCGGCTCTGGGCCACCACCATCTCGGCGACTGTGTGATCTACACCTCCTGCGAGCCATGCCCCATGTGCCTGGGAGCGATCTACTGGTCGCGGCTACAGCGGATCTACTTTGGCAACACCCGGGCCGATGCCGCGGCCATCGGCTTCGACGATCAGCATTTCTACGACGAGTTGGCCCGCGGTCTGCCCGAACGGCGCGTGACGATGATTCCGCTGGGACGGGAACTAGCCCTGGCCGCCTTTACCGAGTTCAGGACCCGGCAGGGCCAGATCTACTGATCCGGCGGGGGCAGCCTTGGCAAACGTCGCTCGCCCCATGACATGCCCCCGAGCCACGCCCTTGCGTTCGAAGTTGGTTGGACCGATCCCCGCCATCATGACCGAGACCTCTTCCGACATCGGCATCAGCGCCGTGTGGTCCCGCACGAGCCGGGTCATGAGGTCGAAGTAGTCGGCCACGTCGCTGGCCAAGTGTAGCTTGCCCCCCGGAGCCAGGACGCGCTGGCAGTTGGCGACGAACTCCGGCGTGAAGAGCCGGCGTTTGTGGTGCCGTCGCTTCCACCAGGGATCGGGGCAGTAGACGTGGAGATGGGCCACACAGGCCGACCGACATGCCTGGGCCAGGAAGCGGCTGGCGTCGGCCTGCAGAATGCGGACATGCCAAAGCTGCCGGCGTGCGAGCCGTGTGGCGATGTAATGGAACAGCCCGCGATCGAGTTCGATCCCCAGGAAATTGTGCTCGGGGACTTGGAGTGCCCGGCCGACCAGGAATCCGCCCTTGCCGCACCCGATCTCGATCTCGAAGGGCTGGTCGTTGCCGAACAGGGCGGGCCCGTCGAGCCAGGGCGTCTCCGGCAACGGGCTCGGCAGTTCGAGTTGAAAGGGCTGAATGGCGGCCAGGGGCCACTGGCGACGACGGCCCGGGGTCATCCGTCCGCTCGCGGAGTGTAGGGCATGCCAATGATGTCAGCCTGGAAGACCATCTTGTCTCCGACGTAGCCCTGCGCGGCACAAGTGACCTGCCGCCGATGCACCTTCATGGCCCGGGTCATGATGATGAAGCGATCGCCGACCTTGACCTGGCCGCGAAACTTCACCCCCTCCATGCCGCTGAAGACGATCATGGAGCCATCGAGCAGCCCATGAGTCTTGCAGTAGTAGCCCATGAGTTGGGCGGCGGCCTCGCACATGATGACGCCCGGCATCAAGGGGTAATCGGGCATGTGGCCCCGGACCCAGAACTCGTCCGCATCTATGTCCTTGTAGCCGATGATCAGGTGCAGGGCAGGGTCGATATGGACCACCGCGTCCAACTGCTGCATCTCGAAACGCTGGGGGTTCACATCCTCGATGCCGGCCTTGTCCACGAGGACGCGGGACTGGTCTAGTTGCTGGAGGTCGAACAGGGGTTCGGGCGGCATGATCGGTTATCCGAGGGGAGGGGCTCCGAATCGGCCCAGGCGTCATGGAGTTAGGATATCGACAATCTGGCTGAGACGGGTGAGGAGCACGTCAGGGCGCAGGTGGGGCTCCCTCATGTCTTCCTTGGTGGCCCGCAGAGAGGTCTTGTCGCCAGCAAAGAGAGCAGTCCGCATGCCTAGCTTCCGCGCCGGTGCCACATCGTGGTAGAGGTGGGTGCCGACGTGCAGCACTTCCGAGGGATCGATCGCCTCGGCCCGAAGCGTGGCCAACATCGCCCGGAAAAGCCGCTCGGACGGCTTCCGCGCCCCCACGCCAATGGACCAGGACTGCAGCCGTTGAGGCAGAACGGCACTGAAGTCCTGCCCCGGAGCCTCGCTGCGGAAATGGAAGTGCAACTGCTCCCAAGAGAATTGTTGCCCGTCGGCGGCAATCGCCTGCTTCTTCCCAAGGTCGTTCAGCGCCAGGATCGTACGGATCGCCTCCGGCATGGGCCCCACGCCCTGAAGCATGGCATGATAGAAATAAGCGATCTTGGCCCCATACTCTTCCAGATCCCCAAGCTGACTTTCCGAGTAGATGTACTCGTTCGTCATCAGCTTTTTGACGATCCCCGCCCAGATCAGATGAGAGCCCAGTTCTGGGTGCTTCTCCCCGGCTGGCGTCTGAAACTTCAAGTCGTCAATGACGTTGCCCAGCCAGACGCGCATGTGGTCTGCGGGAGGGCCGGGCTTGCGCGTCATGGACTTCCACATGCGGAACTCCTGGATCGTCTTGTCCAGGGCCACGTCCATGACGAACTTTGTGGGATGCTCGAACACCAGCTCGCCGAGCGGCAGGGGCAACAGCGTCCCGTAGACCGACCAGGAGACGGCACGGATGCTGGGCAGCGGCTTGAGATGGGGCTTGGCTTTGAGAGGCTCCGGCGCCGGCGGTTCGGGCCACAACAGGTCCTTGCGGGCATGGAGTGACTCGATGTATTTCGCCAATGTTTGCGGCATGATCGAACTGCGTCGGGCCGAGCGGTCGTCTTGACGGCGTGAACGAGCAATCTAGATTAACGGTGGTTATATGAACCGACCCCGTGCTTGTCGGCGGCATCACGCTCCATGGCTCACGACGATAGTCTGCGCAACGGTCACGGCAACTCTCCGGACGGCGTGCCCGCCGTCGGCTCTTCCTCGGGCTCGGGGGGCGATTCCTCCTTGCCGCCGGTCGAGGTTCCCAACGTCCGCATGATCATCCAGCTCTTCGTCGTCCCGTCCATTTTGGTCGTGGTCGTCATGGGCTTCATCCTCGTCTTCTTCGGCGGGATTGGGGCCGGGCCACGCACGCCAGACCAATTCATCGACGGTCTCAACAGCCCGAGCGGCCACAAGCGGCAACAGACAGCCCACGACCTGGCCCAGGTCCTACCCCGCAGCGCCGAGCTACGGCACGATGTCAAGTTTTCCCTCGACGTCACCGACATGCTCGCCAGAGAGATACAGACCCAGGCTGCCGGCGGTGGCGCGGCCCGACCCGCCAAGCCGGGAGACGAACTGAACTTGCTCGACTACCTACCCGCCGTGGTGGGGAATTTCAGCATCCCAGCCGGCGCGCCCTTGCTGCGCGAGTTGGTCCGGACGCAGATTGATGGTCGAGACCAGGCGCTGGTGCGCGCCCGCAATGCGATTCTGGCCCTGGGCAACATGGGCCATCGGCTCCGCGAGTTCGACTCCTTGCCTCCGGCCGAGCGAGACCAGATTCTGGCTGCTCTGAAGGTCCAGTCCGGCTCCGCCACGGACCGCCAGCGCCGGGCCCAAGAAGCGCTGGACTATCTGACGCAGCGTCAGGACCGCAGACCAGGCGTGCCTGTCCCCGATACGCTCGGCATCGTCCCCACGCTGCGCCTGGGCGCCAGGGTCAACGACGAACTGACCCGTAAGTACACGATCATGGCCCTGGCCAACTGGGACGCTCCGGGAGTGGATGAACTGCTGCGGGAGATGGTGAACGTCGGCAGCGATCTGACCCAGTTCGAGAATGCCGACAGCGAACGAGGCCGGCGTGAGATTCGTTACAATGCTGCTTTGGCCCTGGCCCGCCGGGCTAGCCCCTTGACCCCGGACAGTCTCGTTCTTGAAACCCTCGACGAGCAGTTGCTGGCCCGACTCTATCCGGACCCTGCCCGGAGCCCCGCCATCGACCTGGTGCTCAAGTCGCTCCGCGATTTGGGGGAGTTCAAGAACAAAGCCCCAGACGCCTTCGCCGAGAAGACGGAGATCATCGCAGGCGTCCAGAAGCTCGGAAGCAGCCCGACGATGGCGATCCAGATCGAAGCTCGCCGACTGCTGGAAGGCCGCATTCCCGCCCAAGTGGCCCCCGGCTATTTCTCTCGGCAACTGCTCCTCATGACCGGCGTGGCCCTGGGAGTCCTGTTCTTCCTCGGGCTGGCCGTGTTCGCCCGCTGGCGGCGGAGCACACCCGCTACCGCCACTTCGACCGCCGCCTGATTCTCAACGTCCAACCACTTAAGGAGACCCCATGGCCGCGACCAAGCAGCAGATCATCGAAGCCCTGAAGAAGTCCTACTTCATGGAACTGGAGACGGTGCTCAACTACCTGGCCAACTCGCTTCATCTGGATGGCGTCAGGGCCGAGGCCATTAAGAAGGCTCTCCAGGCCGACATCCAGGAGGAACTCACCCACGCCACCCAATTGGGCAGCCGCATCAAGCAACGGGGCGGCACCGTGCCCGGCCGCCTCGACCTCCACTTCAATCAGAAGTCGATGCAGCCGCCCGCCGATTCGACCGACGTGGTCACCGTCATTCGGGGCGTGCTCGCCGCCGAGGAAGAGGCCATCAGCCAGTACAAGGCGCTCATCAAGCTCACGGATGGTGAAGACTACGTGACCCAGGACCTGGTTATCACCTTGCTCTCGGACGAGGAAGCCCATCGCCAGCAGTTCGAGGGCTACCTCAAGGAATACACCAAGCCCTAAGCTGGAACGCCGAGTAGCTTCGCTTTACCCGTCCCATCACCCGACTTCGAGGCCGACCATGTCCCGCTGCATCCTGACGAGTCTGATGCTCCTCTTGGTCGGCGCCGCCGGGGCCGCCCACGACCATTGGCCCGAGTTCCGCGGCGGCAGTTGGGCCAATGTGCGGGATGGTGCCGGAATCCCCAGCACCTGGGCACGAGACCGCAATGTCGGTTGGTCCGTGGCCATCCCCGGCTCGGGCTGGTCCTCGCCAGTCATTTGGGAGCGGAATCTCTTTCTCACGACCGTCGTGACCGATGCCCCGCAAGACGAAGCCAAGAAGGGTCTCTACTTCGGCGGCGAACGGAACGCCGCCCCAGAGGAAACCCACCACTGGACTGTCCTGTGCCTCGACGCCGAGCGCGGCACGACCCGCTGGCAAACGAAGGTGCACGAGGGCCGACCTGCCCATGGCAAGCACATCAAGAACACCTACGCCTCGGAGACGCCCGTCACGGACGGTGAGCGGCTCTACGTCTGGCTCGGCGAGGTGGGCGTCTTCTGCCTCGACTTCGACGGCAAGGTGATCTGGGGCCACAAGTGGCCAAGCCATCCCACCCGCAATAGCTGGGGTTACGGGGCCTCGCCGGTCTTGCACAAGGATCGGCTCTACATCGTTAATGACAACGAAAAGGACTCCTACATCGTCGCCCTGGACAAAGCGACGGGCAGCGAAGTGTGGCGCCAGAGCCGGCCGGAAAAGTCCAACTGGTCCACCCCCTTCGTCTGGGAGAATGAGATTCGGACCGAAATCGTGACTGCGGGCACGGGCGGCGTCCGCTCCTACGACCTGGACGGCAAGCTGCTCTGGGAACTCAAGGGGATGTCGGCCGTCACCGTTCCAAGCAGCTTCGCCCGGGATGGTCTGCTCTACGTCAGCTCCGGGTTCGTCATGGACAAGTCCCGGCCGCTCTACGCCATTCGCCCCGGCGCCAGTGGCGACATCAGCCTCGAAAAGGGCCAGACCCAAAATGACTTCATCGTCTGGTGCCAGCCACAAGGGGCAGCCTACCACCCCACGCCGCTCATCTACCAGGGCCTATGCTACGTGCTCTATGACCAGGGTTTCATCGCCTGCTTCGACGCCAAGACCGGTGCCGAGGTCTATGGCCGGCAACGGGTCAACCCGCGGGGATCGGCCCAGTTCACCGCATCCCCCTGGGCCTATGACGGCAAGATCTTCTGCCTGAGCGAGGATGGCGACACCTTCGTCCTGCAGGCGGGCCGGGAGTTCAAGGTCCTGGGCGTGAACCCGCTCGAAGAGATGGCCCTTGCCACACCCGGGCTGGCCAAGGGCAGGGCTTACCTCCGCACCAAGACGCGGCTCTACTGCATTCAACAGACCGAGTAGGCCCTTCGCCCCAATCGCCCACCTTACTAGCTGGACCTGAACAAGCTTTCAGGTAAAGTCGGCGGATTGCGTCGACTTTGCCGAGCAGGCCGACCACGGCACTGCTTTTTCACGTCTACTCCAGACATTCGCTGAATTCCCGGACCCGGGACTTGTCCCAGGGGTCTAGAATTGAGGTCGTTTGTCTTGGTTGGCACCGCGTGGGCCAGCAAGACGACCCACGTGCGCGTTTGGGAACTGCTGCGAGGTCTGCCCATGTCGAAGTCCAGCTTCTCCCGGCTGTGGAAGCCGGTGCTGATTGCCGCAGGTTCCTTCATGGGCGGCATGGTGGGAGTCTGCACCCAGTCGCTTTGGATGCCCGCGGTCGAGGCCCAAAGCCCCGTCAGCCGGACCATTCCCGGCGTTCCCGACCCGCAGGCCCTCGGCGAGCGGTTCAACCAGGTGGCCCGCCAGGTGCTCCCGGCGGTAGCGGCGATCGAGGCCCGCAAGACCCTCGACAAGCCGGGCGGCGGCAAACGGCAGGTCGAGGAGACCGGATCGGGCATCATCGTCAAGTTCGATCGGCGGCCCGAGTACTTCCTGCTCACGAACAACCACGTCATCAGCGGCTCCGAACTGAACCAGATCACCATTCAGCTCGCCGACGGCCGGCTGCTGCGGCCGATGCAGGTCTGGGCCGATCCAAAGACCGACGTCGCCGTCCTCCGACTGGAAGCGCCGGAGCCGCTCCCCACCGCGCCGCTGGGCGACAGTGACAGCATGCAGGTCGGCCACTGGGTGCTCGCCATGGGCAGCCCATTCGGACTCAATCAAACGGTGACGCACGGAATCATCAGCGCCGTCGGTCGGGGGCAGGTCAGCCTGGGCTCCACCATTCTCATCAAGGATTTCCTGCAGACCGATGCCGCGATCAACCCAGGCTCCAGCGGCGGCCCGCTCATCAACATGCAGGGCGAGGTCATCGGCATCAACACGGCCATCGCCTCGCCGGGCGGCGTGAGTATCAGCAGCGGCGTGGCCTTCAGCATCCCTATCAACCTCTACCGCCGCATCGCGCTGGAGCTACTGGAGCGTGGCCGCATTGCCCGCGGCTTCATCGGCTTGCAAGTGGCCGGCGGGCTGGATACCGCTCAAGCCCTCAAGCTCGGGCTCGACCGGGGCATCGGCGCTCTGGTGGACGTGGTCTATGCCGATTCACCGGCCGCCCGGGCGGGGATCAAGCCCGGCGACGTGATCCTCGAAGTCGACCAGCAGCCGGTACGGCACGAGAACCACTTCATCAACCTCATCGCCGCCACGGCCCCGGGCCGGACCGTCACGCTGACGGTGTGGCGCGAACGGCGTCGCCTCTCCTTCCCCGTGGTGGTCGAGGATCGGCAGCAGCACGAGAGCCGCTTCAGTCGCTAACGGTCAGGCCGCTAGCGAACGAAGAGGAACTCCTTGGTGTTGATCAGAGCCCAGAGCAGATTCTCGGTGGCGAGCTTGCGCCCGGCGGGGCCGAGCCTAGTGAAGTGCTCCAGGGCCGCCTCCTGTTCCTTCTGACTGGGCTTCCGCGCCAGGCACCACTGGAATAACTCCTCGACGATCTGCGCGTCCGTCTTCTCTTTGTTCTGAGCCAACCAATCCGCCCGGCCGCCAGCTCGACCGACCATTTGTTGCACCTCCTGGCTGTTGAGCAGGTGCAGAATCTGGGCGAGATTGGCGTCGTTGACCCGCTCACACTCGCAGGCGCTGGTGCGCATCGGCTTGCCGAACACTTCCAGGAAGTAGGTGCTGAAGCCCTCGTCGGGAAGCTGGATGGCCCGACGTGGGGCGACCTGGTCCGTGGGCAAGCCACCATAGCCCTGGGGGGCGTCCGTCACCTGCCGCACGGCGTCGACCAGCACCTCGGCGGAGAACCGCCGTAGCTGGAAACGGGAGAAGTTTTGCTTGTCATCGCGGTTTCGTTCGTTGGGCTCGGAACTGAGTTGATAAGTCCGGCTGCGGGTGATCGTGCGGATGAGATGCTTGAAGCTGTAGCCGCTGGCGATGAAATCCTGGGCCAAGGCGTCGAGCAGCTCCTCGTTGGTCGCCGGGTTGGTCACGCGCATGTCGTCCGGCGGGTCGACGATGCCCCGACCGAAGAAGTGGGCCCAGTAGCGATTGACGATGGCCCTGGCGACGAAGGGGTTCTTCGAATCGACCATCCAGTCGACGAGGCGTGAACGGGGGTCGTCGCCGGGCGGCACGTCCAGGGCGACGCCGTCGAGCGGCTTGATCGGTGCAGGCTGCCCCGTGCGTTTGTTGGGGACGGCGCCGCCACGGGCCACGAATAGCCGCAGCCGGTGGTCAGGCAGCGAGTAGGCAAAGCCGCCCTGGATCGGCACGTTCTTGCGGCCGACGCGGCCGTAGAATGCAGCCAGACCCCAGTAGTCGTCCTGACTCCACTTCTCGAAGGGGTGGTGATGGCAGTTGGCACAGGCGAGACGGAGCCCCAGGAAGACCTGGGCTGTATCGTCCACGAGGCTCTGGTAGTCGGCCAGTTCTTTGAACCATACGACCGGGGGATGCGTGGTTTCGTCGCCGGTCGCCGTGACGATGGCCCGGATGAACTTGTCATAAGGCATGTCCTCGGCGATGGCGGTCCGGATCCACTGATGGAAGGCGAAGGTGCCCGGAGCCCGCCGGCCGTCGCCGTGCCGCTTCACGCGGAGGATGTCGGCCCATTTGTTAGCGAAAAAGTCGGCATACTCGGGACGCTGGAGCAGGGCATCGACCAGGGTCTCGCGCTTCTTGGGATCGGCGTTGGCGACAAAGGCTGTCACCTCGGTCGGCGTCGGCAGCGTGCCGCAGATATCGAGCATGACTCGGCGGATGAAGACTTCATCGGAGCACAGCTCTGAGGGCAAAAGCCCCAGTTGCTGGTATTTGCTGTGGACTGGGCCGTCGACGAGGGTCTGGTGAGGGAACTCGTAGGTCGGCGGCGGACCTTCGAGCGGCACGGTGGCCCGGAAGACGCCGACCTGGCTATGGCAGCGGACCATGATCGCCGCCTCGCCGCTGGCCTGACCCGTCAGCACGACGCCGGCTTCATCGACGCCCGCCACCTCGGCCTCATTGCTCTCGAACTGGGCCCGTCGGGTCACGTCTTCAACGCGACCGTCGGTATAGTGGGCGAGCACGACCAACTGTTGCCGTTGGCCAGGGCTCATGACTCGGGCCGGCGGATGCACGGACAGCGCTGAGACAATCGGAGCGTTTGCATCGCCCCAGGGCATGCCGGCCGAGATCCAGCGTACCAGGAGGCGGTACTCGTCCGAGTCCTGAGGCAGCCGCTTGCCGCCGCCGTGCGGGACCGAGCCCACGCCCTTGGTCAGCAGCAGACTGTGCTCGGGCGCTGCAGGGAACAGCCGCCGGCCCCGGCTTTCCTTCACCAACGCGGCATAGTCCACTTCGGGTTCGAAGCCCAGCAGCGAGAGGTGGAACCCATTCTGGCCGCCGGACTTGCCATGGCAGCCGCCCGCATTGCAGCCGAGCTTGGTGAAGATCGGCACGACCTGGTTGCCGAAGTGGATCGGCTGGGATACTCCGATGCCGACCACGGTGCAGGGAACGCTCACCGTCTGCTCGCCCACCTTGGCCAGGATCTCAGTCGTCCCGTTGCCGCGGGGCAGGACCCGGCCGGAAGGCGTGACCTCGGCAATGTTCGGATCCACCACCGTGAAGACGGCCTCGTGGGTGAAGTCGCGCTGCCGCTCGTTGTTCATCAAGCCGGTCACGAGGAGCTGCTGGCTCGCATCATCGCCCGTCAGATCGACCTTGGGTGGAAACAGCTCCAAGCTGACCAGCGCCGGAGCGGGAGCGAGGGCCGGAGCGTTCCAGGCCCGGGGGGGCAGGGCTTCCGCAACACAAGCACCACTGACCAAGAGCAGGACCACGGCCAAACGCCATGAATTGGTTTGCATGGTGGGGTCTCCCTTCGCGGCAGGGGAAAGACTTCGGTGTCTTTCCGGAGGATATTCCAGCAGGCGGGGCGTGACGGGGTCACGCGGAGCGGTCCCGAGTGGACCGGCGGGATTCCAACTCAGTTTACTCTGCCGCCGGGCCCGAAGCAAGCCAGGTAGGCTGGGCAGGGCGTTCTGGGTGGGCGCAGGCTGAAGCAAGCAGCTACCACGGGCGACACGGCGCGGTCATCAAGGGGCGGGGAGAAGTAGGGGCAGGGGATCAGACAGGTGCGTGTTCGATGAGCGATTGCGACTTCACGACCTTGCACTCCTCGGGGAAGGTGTGGAAGGCATGGATGAGTTGAACGCCGGGGCGTCCGTCCATGGTGATGAAGCCGATCGGCTCGGGCCGGCTGCGGATGCGGGCGGGGAAGCGGTGCAGCAGGCCACGCCGCTGGCCGTCGGCGATCAGTTCATCGT
>CALLZJ010000051.1 GCA_937858435.1 uncultured bacterium | reverse complement strand
CGGCACCGTGTCCATCCAATCCGCCGCAGGCAAGGTGCTTAACTCGGGGTCGATTATCGCCATCCTGATTGGCTAGCCGCTTCAACCGGGGTGCGGCCGCAGTAACGCACTAGCTAGTGAAAAGCGGCCGCATCCCGATGGCAACCCGCACCGCTGACGGCCAAGAGTTGGCTTTCATGCGTTCCACGAACGGCTTCCAGGAGCATCCGATGGCCACGCGCCAACAGATCATTGCCGCGAGGGACATGGTCAAGGTGTTTCGGAGCCGGACGACGCCTGGCAAGTTCGTTCATATTCAGCGAGTGGAGGTGGCCGCCGACCTCTTGCTGCGCGTGGCCAGTCCCATCAGGATCAACCAGGCCGAAGGCAGCCTCTGCGGCCCGGCATCCGTGGTCTTCTTAACGGCAGAGCGTGACCCGGAGACGTACGCCAGGTTCGTGATCGAGCTCTATGAGAACGGCGAGTCCCGACTCGGTAAGCTGGTCGTTAAGCCTGGAGCGGACTGCCTGCGTTACAATCCGAAATCTGGGTCCAGTTCTTACTATGTTCCGCCGGCTGACTGGATCGCTTTGGCTAGCTTCCGGGATTCTCAGAACCGGGTATTCGACTATCAGTCGCACAAGAACAGGTTCGCGGGCATCACTACGCCGGCACAACTGACCACCTGGCTGCAGTGCCTGGGCTACAAAGCGACCCTGAATGACGCCAACGTCGCTTTCCATAAGCCGCTTGCCAACGCCAAGCGTGCCAACGACCTGTTCCTGAAGGGCTACAAAATCTGCCTACTGATCAACGCCAATGTGCTCGATGCCATGGCGGCGTCCATGTCCACGGCACCGCGCTTGCGGTTCGCTCCTGGGGGTGTCCGCCCGAAAGTCCTACCGGATCATTGGGTGCCGCTACTGTCCCCCCTGTCGATCGCCAGCAGCGGCATCCAGTTCGAGATCTTCACCTGGGGCAAGCGCCGGATGGTGCCTGGCACCGGCTCGGCGCTGTCTCAGGACGACTTCGTGCGCCATTTCTTCGGGTTCGTTGCTTGCATGATGTGACGCTCGGGGCCGCTCGCCGTGGGAGCCGTGCCGGCCCCTTTTCTCTTGCACCCCCATTCGGTTCATGGTCTGGTAGGTGGTGGACGTGCGTCCCCTGTTTTGTCCACGGGGCTTGCGGTTGCATCGTGGCCACACGCTCAAGCCCTCGCCCAGTTGCAGGCTTGGCGACCTTCGTGCGTCGGCCAATGAGATCAAGCCAAACAAGTCCGGCCGGCGCGTGTGGGTGTTCTAAGGATGGCGACCTACCTGGCCTGGCGGCGGAGCTGAAAAATGCGGGCCACGAGGGCAAAATGCCGGCCGAGGTCAGTCGAACTACAAGTCGGCTCAGGTTGAAGGTCTGCTCGAACTTCACTGACTGAGTCTCGACATTTTTCGGCACGCGTTCTTGGGTGAGGCGCCCATGTTGGCCTTGTTGCCAAGTCCCCTCTTGGCCTTCATCTTCATGGACCCGCTTGAACCGCTCTGGCTCATTCTCTTCGTGTTGGTCCATGCGGGGGCTGCTTACGGCGGGATGTACGTTCGGGGCGGCCGGGCGGTCTTGCGCGAGATGCGCACGGCCGCCACCATCGGCATTGTGCTGGGCTTTTTCGTGTTCTGGGCCCTCCATTCGATCATCATCACGTTGGAGTTGGAAATTCCGGCCCTCTGGTTTCTGGGCCAGTTGCCTGGCCTCGCCATCGCCTTCGCGCTGGGCTGGTGGTGGACCACGCCGCCCGACTACGAGGAACGCGTCGTCCTGGGTGGCTATCGAGCTGTTGAGGAAACACAGCGACCCAAGCGCCGGGTCGGCAAGCGGAAGCGCCCGAAGCCCGGCACGCCATCGGAGTCGTGAACGCTGCTCAAGGACCCTGCCATGAATGAAGTGCCGGCGCCAACAAGTGAGGAACTCGAGTACATCCGCTCGCGATCGCTTGCCGAAACATTCGCGGGCTGGAACGCGATCCAGCAGGCGATCTATCTGGCAGTGTTTCGGGGCCACACCCGCCATCCCACGGTTGCTCATTACCTGGGGCTGGATACGAGCGTGGTGCAGGCCGAGAGCCTGGGAATGTACGGCGACCTACTTTGGGACCAGTCCCAACCGGAGCCCAAAATCCACCTCCGCGACTGACCGGCGGGGCTACCTTCTCTCGCTCGGGCTTTGTCGCCCCCCACGCCCACTTCCCAGTTTTCCCTCAAATTCGCCAGAAAACCATGACTCCCATAGTATTTAGTGTTGACTAAAGAGTGATTTAGTCATAGATATCATGTGAATTAGCCTGTTCTATCTAAAAGGCTTGGTCATGCGAAAGAACTCTCCCCGGTCGGCCTTCAGTCTGATCGAGCTCCTGGTCGTCGTTGCGATCATGGGCACGCTCATGGCCTTGCTCTTGCCGGCTGTTCAGCGGGTGCGGGCCGCGGCCGATAGCATGGTCACCGCCAGCAACTTGCGACAGATCGGCATCGCGCTCCATGCCTTCCATCATGACTACGGTCGGCTGCCCCCCGGCTACGAGGGCGATTCGACCCATCCCGACCGCGACCCGGAGACCTTTGACGGGCCTAACGGTTGGGCCTGGGGGTCTTTCCTCTTGCGGTACCTTGAAGCCGACCCGCTCCACCGGCAGATCAACTTCGACCTACCCTGTTGGCACCCGGCCAACGCCCACATGGTCAGTAGGTCGTTGAAAGTGTTCCTCAATCCGGCGGCACCGAACTACGAGCCGACCTTCGAGGTCAAGGACGAGGCGGGCAATGTGCTGGCCGTTTTCGCCACGGCTCACTTTGCCGCCAATGCCGGGACGGACGAGCCTTGGGCCTATGCCATCGAGGATCACGGCACCGTCGCCGACGGCCCCTTCTATCGCAACTCCCGAGTCCGGCTGGCGGACATCCTGGACGGCACCTCCCACACGGTATTCATCGGCGAGCATTCGGTGATCAGCAATAAGACCTGGGTGGGCGTCGTGCCCGGGGCGAGCGTGGCACCGATCAACCCGGGCCGCTTCCCCTTCACCGAGCCGGACGCTGCCGCCACTCTGGTACTTGTCCACAGCGGGCCCGCCCCCGGCGAACTGGACACCATCCACCCGCCCAACTACCCGACCTGCCATGTCTGCCAGATGTACTCCCCCTTCCAGGGGGCGAACGTGCTCTTTGGCGATAACAGCGTGCGCTTCATCTCACCGCGGATCAACGTGAACGTGTGGGCAGCGATGGCCACCATCAATCGGGGAGAGTTGATCGATGATTCGGATTTCTAGGGGCCCGTTCCGCTGGCCTTGGTCTTACTGGTGGTGGGTTGCAAGCGATACCCCGAGGTGCAGAGTCCCGAAGGGCTGCGGCTGATCAAGGCTCTCTACACCGCCTGTTCGTCGCAGAGCAAGGAGCGGCTGGCCAAGGTGGCCCGGGCGGTCAGCCAGGCCCGGGAGCAGGGGAAGGTGTCGGCCGCGGAGGCGGACGCCCTCGATGCCATCATCACCCAGGCCGAGGCCGGCGACTGGCGCGGCGCCGCCGACGCCAGTTGGGCCTTCGCCCAGGACCAGGTGCGGTAGGCGTGGGGGTTCCGTCCCGGCCGCTGATGGTGGGCTCCGATGGTCGGCGTGAGGTCTACGAGTTCCGTGCCGG
>CALLZJ010000050.1 GCA_937858435.1 uncultured bacterium | reverse complement strand
AGCCGGCTCGGCGAAGCGGTCCTTTCGGTGAAGGAGGTCGAGTACTTCGGCACGGCCCAGCCTGGCGCGCGGTCGGAGCGGATTCTCAAGCTCATCGAACGGGTCCTGGAGCCGCTCGAGGCCCTCTACGCTCCAGGCAAAAAGGAGGCCACGGTGGTCGGCCGCATCAAGAAGATCCGGGCCGCGATCGTGCCTGCTCTGACCCAGGGTGAACTACCGGCCGAGGAACAGGAGCGCCGTTGGCGGCACCTGGATGACTGCTCCTTCGCCCAAGCGCTCGACCTGTACCCGCGCGGCTACCTCGAAGGCACCCCCACCGCCGAACGCCTGCTCGAAACCGTCGAACGCCTGGAGGAAGACTCCCACGACGATGCCCGTATTCACCGTCCGATCCACTGTCGTTTGGAAGTCGGCGCGGCCATCCCCGTGACGACCGAGCGGCCCCGGGGCGAAGCCGATCCGCTGATCGCACAGTTGGATGAGAGCCTCAAGAAGATGCTGGCGGATTCCGCCCATCTCTGCCATCCCTGGAAGGAATAGCCCCATGGCCGCCGTCGCCGCTCCTCCCATCCTCCTGAAAGCGGTGCTGGTCGGCGCCGGCCTGGGACTTTGGTTTCTCACCCAGTCGCTGCTCCGCTATCGGCCCGACGGTACGGGCGTCTTGGGGGATGGGCTGCACACGCCGACGGCCCGCTTTAACCGGTTTCTGAACGCCCAGCCGCACTGGGCGAACCGGCTCCTGGTCGCCAGCTCGCTGGGCATCGACCTCTTGGGCTGCTTCGTCCTGGTTCTGTGCGTTTTCGGTCCTTCGGTGGGGCCGTTCGTGGGTCTGATGATGCTGTTCTTTTCGCGGCAGGTTTGTCAGGCGCTCTGTGCCTTGCCGCCGCCCGAGGGGATGATCTGGCGGGCCACTGGCGTCCCGACCCTGCTCGTAACCTACGGCACTGCAAACGACCTGTTCTTTTCGGGCCACACGGCCCTGGCGATCTACGGTGCGATCCTGCTGGGCCTTTGGGGTGGGCCCTGGTGGGCGGCGGTCGGGGTGGCCCTGGCCTTGTTCGAAGTGGCCGCGGTCATCGTGCTCAGGGCCCATTACACCATGGATGTCTTCACGGGCGCCCTGGCCGCGTTCGCCGCGGCGATCTTCGCCGACTGGTCCGCCCCCACCTGCGACCGCTGGCTCACGAGCCTGGGGCAAGCGCTCGGCCTGACCTAACGTCAGTCACTTCTTCGGCTTGACAGAAGTCCTAGACGAGCTTATCTGCCCCGTGCCAAGCTTGCGACTCGGTCCGATCCTCGGCCCAAAGGGGAAGTCGTGAGGAAGCTCTGGGTCCACGTCTGCTTCATCTTGCTGCTGGCCGGCTGCATGGGCCGGTCGTTTGAGGAAAGCCTGGTCTTCCTGCCGCTGCCGTTCCCCGAATATCAGCGTCTGCCCGAGGATGCCACTTTCGAGGATGCCTGGTTCGACGCGCCGGGCGGGCCACGTCTCCACGGTTGGTATGTCGAAGGCGCTCGCCCCGGACCGGTGGTGCTCTACTGCCATGGCAATGCGGGCAACATCTCCCACCGCCGCTGGTTGCTGCACCTCTATCGGGAACGGCTAAACGCCACGGTCCTGGTCTTCGATTACCGCGGCTATGGCAAGAGCGTGGGCACGCCATCGGAGCCCGGCGTCCTGGCCGATGCCCGGGCCGCCCGCCGCTGGCTGGCTCAGCGGGCCGGCGTTGACGAGGGGGAGATCATCCTCGTGGGCAACTCTCTGGGCGGCGGGGTGGCCGTCGATCTCGCCGCGACCGACGGGGCCCGGGGCCTGGTCCTTGAGAACACCTTCACGTCGCTGCCGGACGTGGTCGCCTGCTACGCCAAGCTCCTCCCCGACTACCCGATCCACTGGCTCATGTGGTGCCGGCTGGACTCGGAGGCCAAGATTCGCTCCTACCATGGCCCGCTGCTCATGACGCATGGGACGGCCGATCCGGTCGTCCCCTACAGACTGGGGCACCGGCTCTACGAGGCGGCGAATGAACCCAAGCGCCTCGTCACCGTCCCCGGCGGGGGTCACTTCGAACGTCCAAGCGGCGAGTACCTGCAGGCACTGGAAGGCTTCCTCGCCGCCCACCCAGCCCGGGAGGGTGGTCAGAGCCGCCTCGAGAAGACGGTCAGTCACCGACTCAAAGTCATACACCATCACCGGCACGTTGGCGTTGATCAGGTGTTGGGCGATGAGGGGTTCGATGGCCGACCAGGAGCCGCCGGCGAGGCCGCAGCCGATGCGCGGCATGTGGACGGAAGCGGCCAGCTCCCGGGCCTTAACGGCGACCTGCGCTAGGCAAGCGGCCACCGCCTCATAACGGATCGGCGGCCCAGAGCTGCCATGCTTCGTGCCCCGCTGCCCAATCAGTTCGCCACCCAGATGGTCCGCTCCACTTGTACGAACTGGACCGCGCCGAGCATGAAGCCGCCCTTTCGGCCCTCGGAATGCCACTGGCGATACTCGGCCTCCGGCTGCTCCCAGCGTTTCGAGAGGGCCAGGAACCTCTTGCCCCACCCGCCGAGATCGTTGCAGACATGACAGATGATCTCCACCCCCTTCGCCTGGGGGCAAGTCGCGTCTCCCTTGAGATGGACAATGCGGTTCATGGGCGACGACCCCCGGCATGGCCCAGGCGGGCAGACTCCATCGAGCCCAACACGCCGCCGACGGGCGGGTTCAGGGGAGATAATGAGAATCGCGGCCGCCACAACCGGGCTGTATACGTCCGTTCATTATGGTACACTATCGAGTTTGCCTGAACGGTCGGGAATGTGGCTGGAATGAGCGCCAAGCGCGGCGACGAGTCTGGAAGGAGCGCCGGGAAGCAGGGAAGGGGCCTGAAACCCTGGGAAATCAACATGGCGATGGCGTCCAAGTGCGGCAAAACCCCTCCTGGCGCCCCTCTGACGAGCCCTGGCGCTAGCGTGCAGATGCGTGGCGAGCCCTGGAAACCCCTTGGGCAGGCCCTGGAGACCCCCTAAAACCCCCTTGGCGCGGCCTGGCAATGGCCCCCAGCCCGCGTTGTGGCCCAGGCCCGTCCACGTTATAATCCGCCCGAAGTTCTGCCGAACCCCGAGGAGACGGCTCATGCCGCGTCGCAATCTGCACTGGGTCCTGGGCACGCTGGCCCTGACGTTTGCCTGCTGGTTTGCCGCACAAGGCGGGCTGGCCGGGCCCCGGGGGCCGCTCGGCTACGTCAAGGGACTGCCCGGCAGCGACCTGGACTACGAATCGCTCAGCCTATTCATCGACGTCATGCAAATCGTCGAGCAGAACTACGTTCACGAACTCTCGAAGGACGAACGTCGCAAGTTCCTGGAGAACGCCATCCAGGCCGCCCTCCATGGACTGGACGAACACTCTAGCTACTTCAGCCCCAAGGAGTTCCGGCAATTCGAGAAGGTCAGCCGCGGCAGCTTCGGCGGCATCGGCGTCCAAATCTCCATCAGCCGCGACACCCGGAAGCTCGTCGTCGTCAGTCCGATCGTGGGCACGCCGGCCTACAACGCCGGAATCAAGCCCGGCGATGAGATCGAGGAGATCGACGGCGTCAGCACCCAGGGCATCTCCAGCGAGGATGCGGTCGAGAAGATCACGGGCCAGCCCGGCACGTCCATCCGCCTGAAGGTCCGCTCCCGGGGCACGAACCGCTCCCGCGAGGTCCGGCTCACTCGGGCCATCATCGAGGTCGACAGCGTGATGGGCGACCTGCGCGACGACGAGCGCAAATGGGATTACATGCTCGACCCGACCCACCGGATCGGCTACGTTCGGCTCACACAGTTCGGCGCCCGGGCCGTGGAGGAGATGAAGGCCGCCCTTGAGAACCTCAAGCAAAACAAGGCTCGGGCCCTGATCCTGGACCTGCGCGGCAACCCGGGCGGCCAGCTCTCCGGGGCCGTCGAGATCGCCAACATGTTCCTGGCCCAGGGACGCATCGTCACGGTCGAAGGGCGGAACCGCCCGCAGGAAGTGCATGATGCCCGACCGGACCACGTGGTGCCGCTCGCGGCCGCCGAGTTCCCCATGGTCGTGCTCATCGACGGCGGCAGTGCCAGTGCCAGCGAGATCGTGGCCGCGGCCATGCAGGACTGGAAGCGGGCCACGCTCTTCGGCGAACGAACCTATGGCAAAGGCAGCGTGCAGAATCTGATCCAGGTCGAGGGCGGGAGCAGTGCCGTCAAGGTGACGACGGCCAAGTATCTGCGTCCCAGCGGCAAGAACATCCATCGCTTCCCGACGAGCACCGACGCCGACGACTGGGGCGTACGGCCGGACGTGGAGATCAAGCTGACGCCGCAGGAGGAAGTCGAGCAGTTCCTGGCTCGCCGCGACCGTGACGTGGTACGGGTCGAGCCGACAGCGGAAGAGCGAGCGGAGATGGCCTCACATGCGGCCGCCGCCGTTGCCGCCGCGGTCCCACTCGCCTTCCCGGGCGCTGCCCTCTTCCCGCTGGCGGACATGGGCCGTCTGGGTGAAGAACTGCCAGCCCCGCCGCGTCCCTTCCGGGATGTGGTCCGCGATCGGGCCGTGGAGTACTTGCGAGAGAAACTCAGCGGCGGGGACAATGCCGCCGCCCGGAAGTAAAGCCGCTACCCGCCCTACCCCCCCCTCTGCCTGCTCCCGCGGGCCCCGGCTTCCCCGAGTTCGGGGAAGAAGCGGGCCTCGACCGTGGCCTTGAGATAGCCCACCCCCTCGGAGCCGCCCGTGCCCGGCTTGCTGCCGATCATGCGCTCGACCATCTTGACGTGCCGCAGCCGCCAGAGGGCAAACATCTCGTCGTACTCGATCAGCCCCTCGGCGAGCAGGAACAACCCGTAGTGTTTCTCCGGGGATTCGTAAAGCTGCCGCAGCGCGTCGACGCGCTGATCGTGATGTTCGGGTCCGAGCGGGGCCGGGAACTGATGGCGGGTCAGCAGGGCGAAGAAGGCCTCGCCAAGCGTGGGGGCGGCCAGCCGCTGCTCAAGGGCCGCCGTCGCCGTGGGGTTGGTCTCGAAGAAGCGGAGCAGGCGCGGCTGCTTGAGCCCGGACAGGAACTCCAACTCCCGGAACTGCCAGGACTGAAATCCGCTTGCCGGCAGCAAGTGATCGCGGAAGGCGAGGAAGTCCATGGGCGTCATGGTTTCCAGGACGGCAATCTGGTTGATGAGCACCCGCTGAATCTCGATGCAGCGGCGCAGGAGCCGATGGGCTTCGAGCACGGCGTCGCCACGGAGCAGGGTGACGATCGAGTCCAATTCATGCAGGAGTTGCTTGAACCAAAGCTCGTAGACCTGGTGGATGATGACGAAGAGCGTCTCATCGTGCTGGGACGGCTCGGAGAGCAGCGTCTGAAGCTGGAGCAACTGTTCGACGTTGAGGTAACCGCCATAGGTCAGACGCGGCTCGACGTTAGGCTGCAGGCCGAAGGACATGGCACATCACGGGGCAAGAGAAATGTGGAGCCACGGCTGCGGTCCGGGTGGTGCGGGCCGAGGCGGTGTGGGCATTGTAACAGGGGAGCGAGCGGCGGGCCGGGCGATACCGGGGCGGCGAGCGAACCTGGCGGCCGGGATCGGG